>NZ_JBBNGA010000013.1:0-67598 GCF_040095305.1 Collinsella sp. CLA-AA-H167 | reverse complement strand
CGGGAAGGAGGAGGGAGCCTAGACGCCGAAAGCGGCGCATCCGCGTTGGCGAATCCGGCGCATCCGCGTTGGCGCGATTGGCGAAAATACGTTGGTGAAAATGGTGAAAAATATATTGACGCTAACATCGTCGCCCTCGAGCAGCCCCGCCGTCTCGGCCTCGAGGGCCCCGGCCTCGTCGAGGGCCTCCGATATCCGGGCGGCCAGGAACCTGACCTGTCTGTTCTCGGCCTCGACGAGCGCCGGCGGGGGCGCGGTGGAGGCGGCCGCGGCCTCCCCGGCGGCCTCGGCCCGCGGGCCCCCGGCCCCGGAGCGGGCGATCCCCCACGCCCCGCCGAACCCGGCGAGCAGCTCCAGCCACCGCCGGTCCGACAGGTCGACCGCGGCCTCGAGGGCCGGGCAGGACTCGAGCAGCACCGCGCGCAGGCGGTTCTTGTCCCTGGTCGCGCAGGCGACGACGTGGTCGCGCTGCGACGAGAGGGCGCGGGCGGCCTCGAGGGCCTCGCCGCGGCCCGGGACCCCCGACAGGGAGTCCGGCACGCCCAGGGCGGTCCGCGCGATCACCTCGGCGTCGCGCTCGTCGGTCTTGGCCTCGCCGGCGAACAGCCCGGCGGCGCGGCTGGCGGCGAGGCCGGGCAGGTAGGCGACCGCCAGCCCCGCGGCGCGGGCGCGCCGCACGGCGAGGGACCCTATGTTGCGGAACTGGTCGACGACGACGAGCGTGCCGGCGGGCGCGGAGGAGAACAGCGCGTCGAGAGCGCCCTCCCGGTTGCGGACGGGGGCGCTGGCCAGCACCTCCCCGCCGCGGTCGATCAGGCAGGCCCAGTGGGAGGACTTGCCGACGTCCAGGCCGAGCACGGCCGCGGGTCTGGTCGATGGCGCTTTCACGGTGGTATCCTTCCGGTAGTCGTTCGACCGGATGGCCTCCCCCTCGGCACTCACATTACCAGCCGCGGCGCCTGCCCGGCACTTTCCTATCAGCCGTCGGGGGCGGCGCGTCCCGCGCCGGCAGCACCCAACGGGCCCTCTCGGGGGCAGGGACGTTCGGCCGTGCGCGGGCGCCCGGTCGGCGGCCCGTTCTGGGCGCGCCTCAATCGTAGCCCGAGACGGGCCCGGGCTGACAATTTCGACTGTAATGGACGTTCTTAAACGACTAGTCAAACAACAAGAACGTCCCCAACAACTACTTATAAACGGCAGACTATCCACTCTCATTCTGCGAGCACTCATTTAAGTCTGTCCCCAATGAGTGCCCTGGAGCAGGACAACTCCGCAGGTAGAGGACGGACAGCGAGCGCCGTCCAGAGCGTACAAGTTGGCATGAAAAAGGCAGGGCATTGACCTTCTGGTCATGCCTTGCCTTTTGAATGACAAATTGTCGCTCTGGGCGGCGCGCAGCGTCGAGCCGTTACGCGGGTTGGTAAACCCGCGTAACTAAACACGCTCCGCGATCTCGTGGATCAGATAGTCGGTCTTTTCCCAGCCCAGGCACGGGTCGGTGATCGACTTGCCAAAGACGCCGCCGTCGACCGGCTGGTTGCCATCCTCCAGGTAGGACTCGATCATAAAGCCCTTGACCAGTTTGGAGATGGATTCGTTGCGGCGACAGCTGTCGAGCACTTCCTTGCAGATGCGATACTGCTCCAGCGGGCGCTTGCCCGAGTTGTCATGGTTGCAGTCGATAACCGCCGCCGGGTTGGCGTAGCCGGCGTGCTCGGTATAGCGCTCGGCAAGGCGCTCCAGGTGCTCGTAGTGGTAATTGGGGTAAGTGCGACCGTCGAGACCGATGTAGCCGCGCATGACGGCGTGCGCGAGCGGGTTGCCGTCGCACTCGACCTCCCAGTTGCGGAAGATAAAGCTCTGGTGCGCCTGGGCGGCGTAGATGGAGTTGAGCATGACGGTAGTGGAACCGGCTGTAGGATTTTTCATGCCCACCGGCACCGAAATGCCGCTCGACACCAGACGGTGCTCCTGGTTCTCGACCGAACGCGCACCCACGGCGACGTAGCTCAACAGGTCGACGAGGTACTGGTAGTTGGACGGGTAGAGCATCTCGTCGGCAGTGAAGAAGCCAGTCTCCTCGATGACGCGCAAGTGCATGTGGCGAATGGCCTTAACGCCTTCGAGCAGATCGTCGGGCGCCTCGGGATCGGGGTTGTGCAGCAGGCCCTTGTAACCGGTGCCCTTGGTGCGCGGCTTGTTGGTGTAGACGCGCGGGATGATGATGAGCTTGTCCTTGACCTCCTCGGCGGTTTTGGCCAGGCGGTTCATGTACTCGAGGACCGAGTCCTCGCGGTCGGCAGAGCACGGTCCGATGATGAGCACCTTGCGCGCGTCCTCGCCGGTAAAGACCTTGGCGACCTCGGCGTCGAATGCCTGCTTCTTAGCAGTAAGCTCAGCGGACAGCGGCATTTCCTCGCGGATCTCCATGGGGATCGGCAGCCTGCGTTTAAATTCCATGGCCATGCGGGGCCTCCTCAATCAAAGAAGTCTAAGCTTGAATCGTCGAATGCTCGGCATTATCCGCTGTCGCACGCTAAAGTGCAAGCACGACCAACCAAAAAGGGAATGGATAACGCGCGGGTCGCTTACCACGAGAGTGGATAATCTCCCGTTTTTGGCCTAGGATCGCGCTGAAAGTGGGAGATTATCCACTCTCGTCGAGCAAGCGTCCGAAAATCCTCGCTCGTGGCCCCTTTTCCTCCGTCCCCGAGGGAACGGGACTCGTCTGCCGAATGATTGATGCGGCGACGGCGCGCCCATGTCACACTCAGAGGTGGCCTGACCCACCTTGGAAGGAGCCTCCATGAGCCTTGACAACGTAACCCTGCGCGCCGCCACGCTCGACGATCTGGCTGGCATCGCCGCCATCTACAACCAGCTGTGGTGCAACACGCTGCGCAACCGCGGTGACGTCGAAGCTGCCGATTTCTGCGCGCGCTTTAACATCACCATGCAGCTACAGCGCTCACCTATCGCGCTTGTCGCCGAGGCCGAGGGCCGCATTATCGCCGCCTGCTGCATCGGCATCTTCGAGGACGGCAAGCCGCGTACCAATCCCACGTGGGTGCCCTGCTACGACGAGATGTTCGCCCAGGCAACCGAGATGGCAAAGACCGCCGACGCCAAGCTCGAGGGCTCGCTCTTTGGCGACAGCCGCGAGAAGGCCACGGCCGACCGCTTTGCCGCCACGGGCAATGAGTATGCCCAGGGCTCATCATCATCGTGCCCGAGTGGCAGGGCAAAGGGCTCGGCCGCGCGCTCATCGACCTTGCCCGCGCCGAGCTCGCCCGGGCAGGCTGCACCAAGTTCTTCCTGATGAGCGACTGCAACTCTGACTGGCAGTTCTACGAGCACCTCAACATGAAGCGCATCCTAGAAGATCACAGCCAAGACACCGGCGACGGCTTTATCGTCTACATGTACGGAGGCGACACGCAGGATTAGCCTGTGTGCCGCCTCATGGGCTTTCTCCAAGACAGCCCAAACCGGTCAGCCATACCAAATAGAGACCTGCCAAAAAGGGACAGGTTTATTTTGGCAGGTTTTATCTGGGAAAACACCAAGGCCGCCGCGAGGGAACTACTTTCCCTCGCGGCGGCCTTCTAACAGCAAAAACCAAGTGAGTAGATTTTTTGCAGGAATCCGAGCACACGCCAAATCGCCACAGCGCTGACCTGCAGTTTTACCGAGCATTTGTCGCGATGTGCTCGGTAAATCCAAAAAAGTCTACTCACTTGCATCTGAGGCGCACCGGATCGGCAAAAAACCGCCGCGAAAGGGATCCGGACCCTTCGCGGCAGTTGTTAATACGCCGAACTTGTTATCGCAAAAGCCAATCACGCGCCGAGACCACGCTACAGTCTTTCGACTCATACGTTGAATCCACGCGGGCCACAACATAGCGCGCATCTTTTGCAATGTCGATCTCATCGCATACAGCCTGTAAATGGCGGGCGTACTTATCGTGATACGTTCTGGATGATTTTATTTCGATAGCCTTGGGACTCCCTGAGTTTGTGCAGTCGAGCAAATCGATTTCTCGCTTGCCGTCGTCCCTATAGAAATACAACTCGGGATTCTCGCCCACGTTGAGATGGCTCTTCGCCGTTTCGGAAACGATGAGGTTTTCGAAAACTGCCCCCAGATAAGGGCTCTCCAAAAGTTGCTCCAGTGATCCAATTTTGAGCAAGTAGCAGAGCAGCCCCGTGTCGTAAAAATAAAGCTTGGGCGTTTTAGTCAAACGTTTCCTGGCATTTGCATAATAAGGCTGCAGTGAAAACGTCAGGTAGCTCTGCTCCAGGATAGACAACCAGCTTTTAATGGTCGATACGTTCACACCCGTATCTCGAGAAAGCGAAGATATATTAATGAGAGCACCGGCGCTCTGGGCAATTATGGACAGTAACTTATGAAACTCCGCTTTATTGCGCACGTCAAGCAAGCCCACAACATCGCGCTCAACATAGGTATCAATATAGCTGGGGAAATAAACCGAGGACGGCATTCCGGCGGAACGCAGGCGAGGGTATCCCCCTTCGAGCGCAAACAAATCCACTTCCAACTGCCCCTGCTGGCCCCTCTCCGCTTCTCGAAACGAAAATGGCAGCAATTTTAAGATCCCGACTCGCCCGGCAAGAGACTGGCCGATGCTTTTCATCATCAAAAAGTTTTGCGATCCCGTAAGGATGTATTGACCGGCATCTCCCCGCTCATCCGAAACAACCTGGATCATCGAGAACAAATCCGGGGCGTATTGCGCCTCATCGATGATGAGTCCGCCCTTTCGGTTGCGGATAAAACTCACCGGATCCTCCAAGGCCGCGCGCCTCGTTTGGGGGTCCTCAAGCGTGACATAGGAATAGTCGGGAAAGGCATGCCTAACCAGCGTAGACTTTCCGCTCTGCCTAGGCCCCGTCAACGACACAACAGGAAACCAACCCGCCATGCGAATGAGCAACTCATGCAAATCCCTGTTAATGTACTCGGCCATATCAACGCCCCTTATAACGCTGTTACCATAATCGTATAGTATCATTTGCCATAATCTCGCAGTAGCGTTTTCCATAATCTTGTAGTAGTGTTTTCCACAATCTTATAGTAGCCCAGTTCAAAAACGTTATTTATAGAGCCGAAATCTCAGACCCTAAATAACAATAGCCACCACAATGGGAACTGTCCCCATTGCGGTGGCTTGCAGGCGAGTTGACTTATTCGACTATCGCGGGCCGGCCGTGTCCGAGTCTAGAGCGTGGCAAGTCGCTTGGATTCGCGGACGGCGAGGGCGATGGAGATAAGACCAGTGATGGCGTCAGCCGCCACCAAGGCAAACCAGACACCCTGAACGCCCATCATGTTGCCAAGCAGGTACATAAGCGGCACGGAGCAGATCACGTAGCGGAGCAGACCGGTGAACGTGGCGATACCCACCTTCTCAACCGCCTGGAAGTACATCGACATGGTCATGGCAAGATAGCCCAGGGCCACGGCCAGGATAACGATGCGCGTGGCGTTGGCGGCAACCTCGACGAGCGCCGGGTCGCTACCAGCAAAAAAGGCGCAGACCGGCGTTGCGGCCACCCATAGCACAGCAGACACCGCAGCAAGCGTCACGACCTGGTACTTAAGCGTGCAGGAGAGCGTTTCCTTGAGGCGCGCCCACGCCTTGGCGCCGGCGTTGAAGGCGGCAATGGGCTGCAGGCCGTACGAGAAGCACTGGGCGACCATCATGGTAATGTAGAGGATGTAGCCGTTGATCACACCAAAGGCCGCGATGTAGAGCGAACCCATGTCGCCGCCGAGCTGGCCAAGCAACGAGTTGGCAACGGTGTTGAAGATGAACGTGGCAGCTTGCACCAAAAAGAACGGGAAACCAATCTTAATGATCTGGCCGCAGATGGCCATGTCGAGTTTGAGGTCGGCGGCGTTGATCTGGAGCTGCGACTTCTTACCGCCGATGAACCAGAAGATACCGATGGCCCAGATACCGATGGAAAGACCGTAGTACACGCCAGCTCCCATAACGCCAAGCTTGAGCACAAACGTGGAAAGCGCAAGCCAGCAGATAGCGACGATGGCAGACACGGTCATGAGGTTGGCCTGGATCTGAACCTTCTCGTCCACACGCATGACGGCGGTGACCATCTGACCAATGACCGTGAGCGGCAGCAGCACGGAGAAGGTGCGCACGCCGGCAACGGTATCGGTCATGATGTCGGGCGTGGCGCCGAAGAATGCGCAGATGGGCTCGGTAAACACAGCCATCACCACAGCAAGCAGCACACTCACAATCGTGGTAAGCCAAAAACCCTGGCTAAACGCCTTGCTGGCGCCCTTAATGTCGCCGGCACCCAAAAGGTTGCCCACCACGGCGGGCACGCCGGTGCCAAACAGGTTGCCAAAGGCCAGGTTAATGTACTCGACCGACATGATGATCGAAACACAGGCCAGGCCGTGTGCACCCAGGCCCCAACCCATCACGAGGCCCTCAAGGACCACCATGATAATCTGGGCGAGCATACCCTGGCCGGTGATGATGGTGTACTTGCGCACCAGGCCGGGAATCGGCTGCGAGGCAAGCTCACGCTCCTCCTCAACAGCGGCGGTTGTCTCTTCTGCCATTGTTCTCCCCTTTCCATGAGAGATTGATGAATGGATGGATGAATGGATGGGCGGCACGCACAGGCTGTGGCACCGCCCAGCGATGCAGCAGCCCCGCTAGGCCTCGTAGACCACCTTGCCGGCAATCATCGTGAGAGACGCCGTGGCCTCGAGGACCTCAGCCGGTTCGCAGTCAAAGAGGTTGCGGTCGAGCACACAGATATCAGCCTGTTTGCCGCATGCGAGCGTACCGATGCGATCCTCGGCATGCATGGCGTAGGCGCTGCCGTAGGTGTAGGCGCGCAGGGCCTCGGCCATGGTAATGCGCTCCTGGGGGAACCAGCCCTCGGGGTTGGAGCCGTCCTCGAGCATGCGGAAGACCGCGCCGTACACCTCCTCCATGGGCTCCAAGCCCACAACGGGGAAGTCGCTGCCCAAGTGCACCACGGCACCGCTGGCAAGCAGGCTGTGCAGGGGCCACGAAAGCGCTGCACGCTCGGGGCCCACGGCATCGTCCTTGGCAAGGTCAGCCATATCGAGCAGCATGTGCCACGGTTGCATGCCGGGGCATATACCAAGCTCCGCGTAGCGCGGCAGATCCTCGGGCTGAACCGTCTCGTTGTGCTCCATGGAGTGGCGGCAACCCCGCTTACCATGCAAGCGCTCGCCCTCCTCAAAGCAATCAAGCACAAAACGCACCGAGCGATCGCCGATCGTATGGACGCGCGTGTCAACGCCCCATTCCTGCGCCCTGACAATGGCGGCACGGATGCGCTCTGGATCCTCCGCGGGCTCACCGCAGGTATCGGGCGCATTGCTATAGGGTTCAAGCATCCAAGCGGTGTGGTCGGAGCACACGCCATCAAGAAACTGCTTAAAGCCGTGCCACTCGACCTGCGTACCCGAGAAGGCGTATTTCTCCTTGATCTGCTCGAGCGTTAAGGACTCGTTTTCGAACAGATCGGTGTACAGGAACACGCGCAGTGGCAAGTCGCCCTTGGCATTAAGACCTGCCAACACCGCATACGGGTTTTCCATGCTCACAAACGTAGGATTGACCATGCCGACCGTAGTGATTCCCAGGGCATTGGCGCGCCGGGCGGTTTTTGCAAACGACGCGTCAACAACCTCGGGCGCTGGGTCGTAGACCTCGTCCATAAAGAAGACGCCGGCGTTGTTGGAAAACACGCCCGTCAGATTGCCCTCGGCATCCTTAAGGATCTTGCCGCCTGCGGGATCGGGCGTCTGCGAAGTTACTCCCACCTTGTTGATGGCGCAGGTATTGGCACTAAAGGTATGCAGGTCAACCTGCTGCAGAAAGACCGGGCGGTCCGAGATGTACTCATCGATCATCGCGGCTGTGGGCATCTCGGGGACATCCCACTGGAACTGGATAATCTGGCAGCCCAGAATCCACTCGTTATCGGGATGGTCGGCCGCAAACGCCACGACACGTTCCATCGCCATCTCAAAACTGGTGCAGTCGATGAGGTTGACGGCAAAATCGGGGTCGGTCATAAACGCGCCCTGGGCAAAATGCGTGTGTGAGTCGATCAGGCCGGGCATGACGAGCTGGTCGCCAAAGTCGCGCACCTCGGTATCGGGACCGATAAACGGTGCCAGGTGAGCATCGTCACCGCAGGCAACAATCTTATCACCGCGCACGGCAACGCCGCCCTTAAACGGCTCGAGCCCATCGCCGGCAAAGACGGCGTTGCTCTTGATAACTACATCAGCCTTGTCCATGTGAGCCTCCTCAGGCATCTTTGGTTGCAACGCGGACGCACCGCCCGCGTGGGCACTCGGTTGGGAGCGTAGCGCTCCCGCATCGGCGCGTGCCTACAAGCCGTGCTCGGACGTCTGTCCCACGTCCGCGGCTTCGCGCTACACCCATTGATACACAGGGGCAAATCCGTGCCAAGGCCAGGGATCGCAAACGGTCAGTTTAAGCAGGTTTACACGCTTTACCTGCAGGTTTATTGTCTGAGATTATTACCGCGTCATTACGCCCAACGGCGTGCCCGCCCACACGGCAAGACCCGCATGCAAGGAAGAATAGGACTAGGAACGCCAAAAGGCATCTATGAGGTCATCTCGGTTGGAGACACCGCTTTTAACGTAGATGCGATGCAAGTGCGCCTTGACAGTGCCAGGGCTGATGACCAACTCGCTGGCGATGTTTTGGGCGTCGTTGCCCTTCAGCACCAGCGTGAGCACCTCCTGCTCGCGCCGCGACAGCTTACGGGCATCGGCATAGATCACAACGCGTGATGCTAGATCGTCCCCAGAGCGTGCGCTCTCGGCCGCCACGTCCTCATCGGCACGCGGATGACGGGCATACACGCGCAGGATATGGCTAAACTGGCAAAAGAGTTGGACCGCGCATGCCACGAGCAGCACGTTTTCGGAGATATTGCGCTCGGACAGATACCACAAAAAGAGGCTGATGACGGGGTTTTGAGAGTCGGGGCGGCAGAGCAAAATCATGTAGGTGTCCTCGGCGATTACGCAAAACGCAAGAACGAGTGCCACCTTCCAAAAGAGCTTTGAGCGGTCGAGGTCGAGTTTCTCAACACGCGTGGCCCTGTGCCGGTAATGCCAGGCGGCATAGGCAAGACATCCTACATTGCCCAGGTCACGCGTGAGCCAAAAGAGATACTGCTGCATCTCTCCGGCAGCACCGCTGCGAGGCACCAGCACCAATTGCAAGATTGAAAACGGCACGATAACAAGTCCGAGCATGCGCGACGTCGGCCTTTTGCGCAAGCGCGCAAACATCCACAGCACAATGCAAGCATAGATGGCAATACCGAGCACGCAGCGCAGCAAGGGGTGCTGCAGCGGCTCGCTAAAGGTAACGGCGTAGTCATATTTGAGCCGAGTGTACTCGTCAAAAAAGATGACCGACATATCGAGCATGTAGAGCAAAAAGCCCGCCGCGGCCACTAGGCTGTCGCGACGGTGCGTCATGAGCCAAACCACCAATGCCACGGCACTGGTCACCAGAGCCACACCCATGATAATCGTGGTGTAGATATAGAACGCGAAACTCATGCCCGCCTCCCCTGTCTAGATGCTGTGAGGATGTTGACAGATTCTTTGCCGCAAGATTAGACTCACCGATTAAACGTACTGTATCGTTTAGATAAACAAGCTGTGTCTCACCGATGAAAGGAGATGCCATGGCACCGATCGCTCCGCTCAAGATGCTCGTCGCGCCCGCCGCCAAGGCCATCACCCGACTCGGTTCTTCCATGACCTACGACGATGTCCCCTGCGCCGTTGAGGCGCGTTCGGACAGCTGCCCCTACCTGGGCCACGTCCCCTACTTTGCACCCAAGCTCGCATCTGATCCCGAGCAGCGTGAGCAGTAATCCAAGATGCATCTAGCACCGCACAACTCGCGGCGCTACTGTTTTGGCGCAAAGCGACCTGTCCCCCTTGCGCCAACGCCGGGATTGTCGATGCTGCGGCCGCGGCGCGATATGAGGCGCGAAACCTCGCCCAGCAACACGCCGATCACCACACCCATGAGGATCGGCAACTTTGACATCTCGGCGGGCGAGCTGTTAAGCGGCACGATTGTCGCAACAATCGAAAGCACGAGCTCTACCACCGGCACCGCAAGCGCTACCGCAAGCACCTTGCCCTCGAAGGGCGCGCGGAACACACGTGGGCGGTCGTCGTATTTACGCAGGCGCCAAAACGCCGGGAACATCGGGATATAGCTCATGAGCAGAAAGACGACGTTCATCGAGAAGAAGACCCAAAAGACGTCGGAACCTTCGCCCAGCGGAATCTGAAGTAGCAGCACCAAGCTGGCAAAACAACCGTTAATGAGTGCTGAGCCGTTGGGCATGCCGGTCTTCTTGGACACCAGCGCAAAGGGGCGCGGCATGTTGCCGTGGCGCGCGGCATAGCTCGCCACGTTGTTGACGCCAAAACTCCAGCAGATCATGTTGGCGAACAGCGTCACCAAAAAGGCCACGCCCACGACCATCGTCAGCGGGTGAGCGCGCCCCACCATGGCGGCAACCGCGTCCACAATGCCCGAATCGAGTGAAAGCTGCTCGGTGGGAACCGCGGCTCCAATACCGATGCCACAGATAATGTAGATCGCCGCGATGGCAACGCCACCGGCGATAACCGCCTTGGGGATATCGCGCGATGGGTTCTTCATCGTGCTGGCAAAGGTCGCGACCACCTCAAAGCCCATAAAGTTGAATAGGATGATTGAAAGATACGTCAGTGAGTTAGTGTCTCCCAGATCGGGGACAAAGGTCTTAAACGACATATCGTTGGCAAAGCCGTTATTGCAGGCAAACCAGATGCCGACGATTCCCACCACGGCGGTAATGAGCACCTTGATGACGGCGCCGCCATCCATGACCCAATCGGCCTCGGCCACCGGCTGCATTGCCATGACCGTGACGCCCCACACAAAGGCAAGCTCGATGGCAATTCGGACCCCAAGCGAAAATTCGATGCCCCATACCGCATTGATGACACTGGGGAACATGCAGGCGATACTTGCCACCCACAGTGGAAAGTTGACCCAATAGCACCAGGAGCAGCGGGCGCCCCAACGGTCGCCCAAGCCCAGGCGAACCCAATCGTACAGACCGCCCTCGGAATCGAACGCCGTACCGAGCTCGGCCACCACCAGGCCATAGGGAAGCAAAAACGTAATGATGAGGAAGATCCACCAGAAGAACTGCACGTTACCCATGGCAGATGCCGGAGCGGCCGCCTCGATGGTAAAGACAACGCAGATAACCGAGAGGATGACCTCGAACAGGGAGAACTTTTTACCTGCCACGACACGCTCCCCCTACAGCAAAAAGGATGGCATCTGTACCGAAGGCGCAGCCCAAGGTAGGGTTGCAGGCCGCGTCACCGGTGCAGGTGCCATCCCAAAGAGAAGAGAGGATGCAATTGTTGGACCAACGCTCGCGGAACAGGCGCGTGTAGATAACGATACGCTGGTACATAGATACTCCGATCAAAACGGCCGCGATTGCGACCGGAATCTTTTGGCAATTGAAGACGCGTCTGACCTGGGATATTCAAGCGAACAATTGGCCTAACCCGCAATAAATCCCAGATCAGACGCGTACTCAATCAAAGAGGCGGGCACTCCGAAGTGGAGGCAACGGAGTGCCCAAAGAAAAACCCAGCCGACCAAGACATCGAATAAACCGACCATCAATGCCCCGAGATGGTCACGGTGCGATTCATCGACTGTCCGATTGATTGGCTGGGTTTCCGAGGTGCGGCAGATTGCCCTGAAAGAGGAGGGCATAGACCTTAAGGGTCATGCCCGACGATTGAAGGGCAAGGTGCCGTGCCTCGGGAAGCCAGACAATTACGCGGACGGCTCCTGCTGCGTAATGCAGTGGATGTTGCCGCCGCCGAAGACGACCTGCTCGGACTGGACGCCGACGCACTTGTAGACGCCCTCGCCCCAGACCTCGTCATAGATCTTCTGGAGCGTGTCGACGGCCAGCTGGTCGTTCTCGTCGCCGTACTGCGGGACGATGACGCCGTGGTTGGTGACCAGGTAGTTCATGTAGGACGCGATCAGCGGCTCGTCGGGGACGCGCGGCTCGGCGTTCTCGTCGGCGTCGATGGTGTCGCAGGAGGCCTGGTCCATGAACAGCGGGTTCACGGGCATGCAGAGCTTGTAGACCTTCATCTTGCGGCCCTTGGCGTCAACGGCGTTGGAGAGGGTCTCGTAGGCAGCGTGGCACTGCTCGTAGAACGGATACTCGGGATCGTCGGTCCAGATGCAGGCCATGACGCCCGGAGCGATGAACGTGGCAACGTCGTCGATATGACCGTTGGTCTCCTCGGGGTCGATGCCCTCCTTGACCCAGATGACCTTCTCGACACCCAGGTAATCCTTGAGGTGCTCGTCCATGTAGGCGCGAAGCTCCTCGCTCCAAGGCTCAAACTTCTTGTGGAACTTGGGCCAGATGGACTCGGGATCCTCTTCCTCCTCCAGAACCGCAGAGCAGGTGCGGCCCGGGGAAAGCAGGCACTGGTCGGTCACGACAAGGGTGCCCTCGCCGTCGACGGTGATGGAGCCGCCCTCGAGGATCATGTCGTCGGGACGATAGCGACGGCAGCCGGAGAGCTCAGCCATCTTGAGGGCGATCTGCTCGTCCTTGTCCCACGGAAAGTACAGGCCGTCGACGAGGCCGCCGTAGGCGTTGAAGTGCCAGTGGTTGGCGCGCTTCTCGCCCTTGCCGTTGATGACGTAGGTGGCGGCGGTGTCGCGGAACCAGGCGTCGTCGGTGGTCATCTCGATAACGGTGACGTTCTCGTCGTTCTCGAAGACGGCCTTGCAGTTGGCATAGTCGACCTGGTTGGCACACATATAGACCGGGGTGAACTCGGAGATGGCGCGGGCGATGGCGGCATACTGCTTCTGAGCCGGCTTGGCGCCGTGGGCCCAGGTGTCGGTGCGGTGGGGCCAGCCCATCCACACGCGATCCTGCGGGGCGAACTCGGCGGGCATAAAGAAGCCGTCGGCCTTGGGGGTGGACTCGGACTCGGTGATCGTACGCATAAGATTTCCTCCAAATCGAACGATCGTTTGCCGCGGGCGGATTACCCGCAGCCTAAAACCAAGAGATAGTGGGCGCCCGTCCCCCGGCAAAGGTCGGGGCGCCCGGTGCCGGTTTTCACGGAGCCGCACCGACGAGCGGCAACGTAACCAAGTGCGTGGAGACAAACGCACGAAGGATACGAGAGAGAGGTTGGGGCGGGCGGTGGTTACCGGAGCTATCGCTCGCACCCGCCCCAGGAAATAGTGAGCAAATTTGTCGCTTTGGGCACGCCCTCGAAGAGGCTAGAGTGCCTGGAGTCGGGAGCGACAAGCCCGACGAAGCGCACGTTGGTACGCGAGGAGGGTTGGAGCCCCAGAACCGGGTGCTCTAGTTCTCCTCGGCCTCGGCGGCCTCCTCAGCGAGACGCTGAGCTGCCAGCTCGGGAGTGAGGCCCTTGTACTCGGTCTCGCGGCCCTTAGCGCTGACGACGCGGACAACCTCGCCGATGAGCAGAAGCACGATGAAGATAACGATCATCGGGAGCTTGTCGCCAATTTCAGCGGCAGAGAACGGCACCAGCGTTGCAACGATGGCCAGGATCAGCTCGATGCAAGGGATGGCCAGCATGACCTTCATCATGGCACCCTTAAACGGGAACGTGAAGATGCGCTCGCGGTCGGGGTCGTTCTTGCGAAGGTTGAGGAACGCCGGGAACATCGGGATGTAGGTCAGCAGCAGGAAGACGACGGAGGTGCCGAAGAGCATCCAGAAGACGCCGTTGGAGATGGCATCGATGGGAACGAGCTGCAGGCACAGCACCAGGGAGGCAACGACGGCGTTGACCAGGTTGGCACCGTTGGGCATGTCGTCATCAGAGATCATCGAGGCGAAGACCTTGGGCATGTTGCCGTGCTCGGCAGCGTAGCGAGCAACGGAGTTAACGCCGAAGGACCAAGCAGCCATGTTGGCGAACAGGGTGATCAGGAAGGCAATGCAGATGACCTTAAAGATCATGGAGTCGCCCACCATGGTCTGGACTGCATAAATCATGCCGTAGTCGGGGTCGATGGAATCGGCCGGCACAGCAGCGCCGATGCCAAAGCCAGCGAACAGGTAGATCACGGCGATGGACAGGCCACCGACGATGATAGCCTTGGGAATATCGCGAGCGGGATCGGCCATGTCATCGGTCATGGTGCAGATGACCTCGAAGCCCATGAAGTTAAAGATGATGATCGACAGGCAACCGAGAGCGTTGGTGTTGGTGAGCTCGGGCAGGAAGGTGGCAGCGGACATGTCGTTCGCAAAACCGTTCTCCATGGCATACCAAATGCCCAAAGCGCCAACGATAACGGCGACGGCGACCTTGATGATGGCGCCACCGTTAAGGACCCACTCGGAGTCGGCCGCCTTGGAGCGGCCCATGAGGTAGACGATCCACACAAAGGCAAGATCGATACCCATCTTGGCGATCAAGTTGAACTCAACGCCAAAGACCATGCCCAAAATGTCGGGGAACATGGTAGCCAGCGAGGCAATCCACAGCGGGTAGTTGACCCAGTAGTAATACGAGATGCGGGCGCCCCATTTGTCGCCCAGGCCATCGCGTACCCAGTCGTAAATGCCGCCCTCGCCGTCATAGGTGGTGCCGAGCTCGGCAACAACCATGCCATAAGGAAGCAGGAAGGTCAGGATCAGGAAGATCCACCAGAAGAACTGCTGGTTGCCAATGGCAGCAGCAGGAGCGGCGGCCTCGCAAACGAAGACGACGCAGATGATGGTCGAAATGACCGTCAAAAAGGAAAGCTTTTTCTTTCCGTCGCTCATGATGAGCTCCTTCGCTCAGTCTTGGACAGATCCGAGGCCCAAGGTACTAAGGCAATTGCCTGAGCCTCGGTGAGCGGGCGACAGGAGACGAGCATCCGCCGCCCGCAAACGTGCGTTTAGCAGGCTTAAGGCTTAGAGCTGCTCGAGAGCCTCGAGAGCGGCGTGAAGCTCGGCCTTGGCGGAGTACTCGACACCCTCGTCGTTGAGCGGGGTGCGCTTGCCCAGGGCAGCGAGGAGAGCACGGATGGAGTGCTTGCGGTTCTCGGCCTCGACCCAGCACAGGGAGCGCTCGGGATCGTCCATAACCTCGTCGACGACTTCCTCGTTGCGAGTGGCCGGCAGGCAGTGCATGAACTTGGAGTTGGGGCCGGCGAAGTTCATCATGTCCATGGTGACCTGATACTTGGGGTAGAACACGTCCATGTAGTTCTCGCCCGAGACCTCCTCGTCGTACAGGCCATACCACACGTCGGTGTAGATGAAGTCGGCGCCCTTGATGCACTCGATGTCGTCGGAGATGACGACGGAGCCGCCGGAGACCTTGCAGTTCTCCTCGGCGATGGCCATCATCTGCTTGCCGAACTCGGCGCGCTCCTCAACGGTGCCAACGTGCAGGCCGCCGTCGGGGATCTGGTGGCCCTTGGGTCCAAACTGGACAAACTTCATGCCGACCTTGGAGGCGATGAACATGAGGGAGACGCAGACCTGGGTGGCGTCGCCGATGAAGGCCAGGGTGCAGTCCTCGATCTTCTTGCCCTCGGGGAGGTTCTCGAGCATGGTCATGAGGTCGCCCATCTCCTGCGTGGGATGGTTGAACTCGGACATGCCATTGATGACGGGCACAGCGGAGCCCTCGGCGAGGCCGACGACGTCCTTGTGACGGTCAACGCGAGCCATCATGATGTCGAGCAGCGAGCCCATAACGCGAGCGGTGTCGCCCAGGGACTCGTGACCGCCGAGCTGGATGGTGCCAGGGCCATAGAACTGAGCATGGCCGCCGAGGTCGGTCATAGCGGTCTCGAAGGAAAGACGGGTGCGGGTGGAAACCTGCTGGAAGATCATGCCAAGGCTCTGGTTGCGGAGCAGGTGCGGATAATAACCGTCAACCTTGATGGCCTTCTTCATTGCCAGGCCAAGATCCTCGATAGCCAGGATCTGCTCTTTGGTGAAGTCGTTGGTGTCGATGAAATCCTTAGGCAGCGCCATGTCGATTCCTTTCCGCCGGTCGTGCCGACTATTGCTATGAGGCGCTCGAACATCACGCCTCGTGTTGACAAGACCATCATTCACCCGTATGCAATTTTTACCTAGTTTATTCGGGATTAAAGACCGTTCACGGAGTTACACCCCCTCTAAACCAATATAAACCCGCAGGTAGCCAGCTTGCAGGGGGTTTACTATCTAGAACCGCGAACGGTATACGGCTATGCTGTATCTCGGCGCCTAATCCGCAATGGAACGAAGGGTTGAGACGTCTATATCCCACAAGGTATACAGGGCTCGGCCATAGATGAAATGAGATGGGACGGTGGCAGATGAACACCCTGATGTTCTTCTATACCCTAGCGATACTCGTGATCTGTATTGTGACGGCAGTGCTTTCGCTTGCCGCCTATGCCTCGTCTCGTCGACGCTTCTTTATCTATGGCAGCGGCGTTTTTATTTGCTATGCCATCGAGATGACCGAGATCTTCTTTTTTGAATACACGTTGCAAAACCAGAGTTTTCCAGCCAGCGACTATTACTCAATTACCATGCCTGTGTTGCGGACCCTTGTGGCGACCGCTTCACAAGCTTTTATCTGGCTCATTGCCATGGACTTGCTCGACAAACATTCAAAAAAGCAGTTTGTTATTCCCGTCGCAACGTTCTTCCTGAGCGAGCTGCTGGTCATTGTCGCTGTCCCCTACGGCCCCATGCATCAATGGCTCTACTACACGATGCGTCAGGTATTCCTTGTATTTGTGGGACTGTATATCTTTTGGACGGCGCATAAAAGCACGCAGGTCGAGCTTAAGGCGCGCGTCAACAATCAACGAAAGCACCTCATTATCGGCGCCATTCTGGTCGGGTGCATCGTTGCCGAGGATTTCTACAACATCCTTGTTGTTCCCATGAGCCTGGCACCCTCTTGGCTGCAGCTGTACCTGTCCGAGCGCAACTTTAGCGAGAACATCTTTGCGTGCTACTTTGCGATTCTGCTGATCATCTATGCCTATCACGTGCTTTCGATTCGCATGCAGGAGGCGCCCGAGGAAAAGAACGTCAGCGATCTTGATCGACACATCGAAGAGCAGATGCCCTTCTATCGCAACGCCTACAAGCTCTCCAACCGCGAAACCGAAGTCATGCGTCTGGTTGTGTTGGGCAAATCGAACCAAGAGATCGCTGACGAGCTCTTCCTTGCCGTGGGCACCGTCAAGACCCATATCCACAACATCCTGGTCAAAACTGAGCAGCAAAACCGCACGACGTTCATCCTCCACTTTTGGAAACGATAACCTACCAAAAAGGGACAGGTTTATTTTGGCAGGTTTTATCTGGGCAAATGCCAAAACCGCCGCGAGGGAGCTACTTTCCCTCGCGGCGGTTTTCTAGCAGTAAAACCAAGTGAGTAGGCTTTTGGCGGGATGCCGAGCACGCCCCAAAACACCACCGCCCTGACCTGCGGTTTTATTGAGCGTTTGGCGCGGTGTGCTCGACAAGTCCAAAAAAGTCTACTCACTTGCATCTGAGAGGCATCCGATAGACAAAAAAACCGCCGCGAAAAGGGTCCGGACCCCGTTCGCGGCGGCTGTTCGCGTTGGTTTTGCGACGGTTTTGCCCGCTTGTTACTCGCTGTAGCGGGTGGCGATGGCAGCTTGTACCATGCCGGCGCTCATGAGGTACGTCACCAGGAAGTAGCCACCATAGGCTGCCAGGAAGATCGCACAGGTGAGGCCCACGGTGCCGCCGATGCTCATATTTCCGAATATGCTCACCAGCTCGATGATCACCTTAAGTGCCACAAAGGAGTGCGCTAGGCCCACTGCCAGCGGGAACAGGAAGAATACCGCTTGCTGCGCCATCACCGAATGGCGAATCTGGCGGTCGTCGCAGCCGATCTGTGCCAGCACACGATAGCTGCGGCTGCCATCGGCCACGTTGGAGAGTTGCTGGATCGACAGAATCGCCGCGCATGCAACGACCAATACAAAGCCGATGTAGATGGCTAGGTAGCTAATAAGACCGTTCATTTGCGCTGCTTGCGTGTACATCTCGGAGCGTGTGATGAAGGTTCCCCACGACCCCGGCTTCTTGCCGTCAACGAGCAGATCGTCGAGCAGAGTGTATTTAATGCTCTCGTCTGCCTCGGTCGTATCCATCCCCTGTTTGTAGTTAACGAGCAGGCTACTGGAATACGGCTGCAGATTAAGTTGGGACAACAGCTCGTCGGCAACGACGACGGTACCCGGATTACTGCCCATCGCCGAGTTGGCGATGGCCGCCGTATCTTCGTCCGACTTATCGGTTGCGGGCTTGAGCGTATGCCCGCCCAAGGTAAGGGCATGGCCACCAGCCATATACTTGGTGTACAGGTCGACCAGCTCGCCGCCCATATCACACGTGAGCAGATACTGGTCGTGACCGATGTGCACCGGCTCCTCACCCATCATCTGACGCAGTTTGTTGTACTGGCTCGCCGGCGTCACAAACAGACCCATCGTATCGGCATTGCTACCCCCGAACGCCTTGGGAAGCTTTTCGCCCATGATCTTGCACATCTCACTTGGGGTCACCGAAGGATTCGAGCTGCCAAACGGGTAACTCAGATACGAATCGATCTGCACATGCTCACCGGCAACATCGGCGATATCGACCTTCTTGCCGGTCTCGTCGTTGTTGTCCGCCGAACTGTCCCTGCCGTGCCATGCGGGGTACAAATCGACCGTTGTATCGGCCGGCACCATGCGATCGGCTTCATCAGACGGATTGACGTACTCTTTGTAGTAGTCGAACGTATCGGGCGTGTAATAGACATACGTCTGAGACACGTCTACAGGGTTATAGCGCTCCAGGTTTTCGTTCATCACGTTGGCAATCGACATACCGCACGTCACCGAGGTGATGGCCAAAAACAGGAGCATCGCGATGACGCCCATCGAAAAGCACACCGTGTTGACCTTGGCCGCAAGCTGGCGCACGGTAAACATGTTGAGGCCGCGCCAATACACGCCGCGCAGGCTCTGCAGCAGCTTGATGAGCATGCCCGAGAGTCCCCAGAACAGGGCAAAGGTGCCCACGGTAACCATAGCGGTCGTAATACCAAACTGGTTCATGGCCTCTTGCAGCTTGCTGTCCGTCGCGGTTAGCGGGAACCCATCACGTAGCAGACGGTAATAGGCCACGCCCACAAGCACCACGCCCACGGCAAAGATGGCAATCGCGATCCAGGGGTTGCGTGTCTTGATGCTCTCGTTGCGACGCTCGGCACCCATAAGCTCGATGAGTTTGGTACGACGCACGGCGCGAAGGTTCAGCAGTAGCGTGAGCACAAACATTACGAGCATGCAGGCAAGGGTCAGGTTGAACGCATGCACCGAGAAAAAGAAGTGGAAATTGGCGATCTGTGTCTTAAAAAGCGAGGCCGTAAAGAACGTCATGAGCTGGGAGAGTCCCGCACCCAGCACAATGCCGACGACAAAGGCCACGACCGATACTATCACGGTCTCGAGCGCCATGATCGTGGCGACGCGCCCGCGCCCCATGCCGAGCACCTGGTACAGGCCAAACTCCTTTTTGCGGCGTTTCATGATGAAGTTATTGGCATACACCATCAAAAAGGCCATGACACCGGCCAAAAAGTACGTCAGGTCGCCGAGCATGCTGCCCATTACCTGCGCCAAGCCCTTTTCATCGATTCCGGCGATGTCGACCTGCATCGAGATGGTGTTAAAGGCATAGAAGACCGTGACGCCCAGGGTGAGCGTCAAAAGGTAGACGAGGTAGTCGCGGCCGGCGCGGCGGACGTTGCCCCAAGCGAGTTTACAGAGCATCGGAGCCCTCACCGCCCATCATGGCAACGACCTCCATAATGCGGTCAAAGAACTCTCGGCGGTCGGTGTCGCCGCGGCGCAGCTCGGTGAAGATCTTGCCGTCGCGAATAAACAGCACACGGCTCGTGTAGCTGGCGGCAAAACTGTCGTGCGTAACCATGAGCACGGTGGCGCGCAGGCGGCGGTTAAGGGCCTCCAGGCTCTCGAGCAGCAGGCGAGCGCTCTTGGAATCGAGGGCGCCGGTGGGCTCGTCGGCCATGATCATGGTGGGGTCGGTGACGAGCGCGCGAGCCGCGGCAACGCGCTGCTGCTGGCCGCCGGACATCTGGCAGGGATACTTGTCGAGCACCTGACTGATGGACAGGCGCGCTGCCACATCCTGCACGCGGGTCGAGATCTCCGCCGAGTTTGTACGGGCGATGGTGAGCGGCAGGGCGATGTTCTCGCGTGCCGTGAGCGTATCGAGCAGGTTAGAGTCCTGGAAGATAAAGCCCAGCTCCTCGCGGCGGAACTGCGAGAGCTTGGCCTGCTTCATGCGTGTTACGTCCTGGCCGTTGATGCGGATGGTGCCGCTCGTAGCGCTATCGATGGTCGAGACGCAGTTGAGCAACGTCGACTTGCCCGAGCCCGAGGCGCCCATGATGCCAACGAATTCGCCGCGGTTGACGGTAAAGCTGACGTCGTTGAGCGCGCGGGTCACGTTGCCCAGCGCTCCATATACCTTTTCGAGATGCGCGACCTCCAGTACCGGGGTCGCCATGTGCGTGGTTTGCATACCGAGTCCTTTCTTGCGATTAGTCTACGGCATCTATAGTCGCAAGAAGCCGAGTCGGCTACCATCGATATGGCTTACGCTTGCCTTACCGTTGCGTAAGGTAAGGATAGCTAGCCTGTCACGTGTTGATGTTGAGAGAGGACTCCTGTTGAAGACTGTTCATGTTGCCGCTGGGATCATTCGCAAGGAAGGATCCGACGAGCTGCTGGCCGTGCAGCGCGGCTACGGCGACATGCAGGGACTTTGGGAGTTCCCCGGTGGCAAGCTCATGCGCGGCGAGACGCCAGAAGACGCCGTGCGCCGCGAGCTCATGGAAGAGCTGCAGGTGAAGGTCACCAACCTGCGTGACTTCTACACCGTTGAGTATGACTACCCCGATTTCCATCTCTCCATGGAGTGCTACTACTGCTCGCTAGCCGATGAATCCGATGAACCCCAGAAGCATGACCACCAACTCGATATCCGCTGGATTCCGCGTACCTCGCTTGCCACGGTGGAGTGGATGCCCGCCGACAAAGGGCTTATCGATGCTCTGATTGAGTTGAAGGAAGATCGGCTTGAGACAAGCTCTGCCGATGACGCCGCGCCCAACACAGCCGACAAACCCTCCGCCAAACCCAAGCGCGCACCTAAACGCCGCAGCAAAAAGCGTCCCAAGCCCGGTCTGCTCGACGGCATCGATACCTCGGACCTCTCCACTGACGAGCGCGAACTGGTCCGCCGTCGCGCCGCCATCAAAAAGTCCATGAAGGGCAACAAGCGCGCCAACACCAAGCCCGAGCTGCTCGTTCGCCAGCGCCTGCGGGCAGCGGGCCTTACGGGCTATCGCTTGGAATGGAAGGTTCCCGGCAAGCCCGACATCGCCTTTCCCGGGCGCAAGATCGCCATCTTCGTCAACGGCTGCTTTTGGCACCGCTGCCCCAAGTGCAACCCTAGCCAGCCCAAGCGCAACGTTGAGTTTTGGGAGGCAAAGTTCCGTCGCAACGTCGAGCGCGACCGCGCTGCCGTGGCAGCACTCACTCAAATGGGCTGGACACCCATAACCATCTGGGAATGCGAGCTCAAAAAAGACCGCATCGACGCCACCATGGAAAAGGTCATCGAGCAGGTGCGGGCCGCAGAGCCGCAGAGCTAGGAACGAGCCGCCCACACACCCCACACAGGCGAGCCACATCCGCACCACAAACCTTAGAAAGCCCTTAAGCCCCCAACCTTTCAAGAGTGTTATGTAATGGCTTTGACCTGCGGTTTCATGGTTACACCAAACCAGGTTAAGCCTTTCTTTAGCGCTTCTTTGCGGCAGCCGCGGCATAATACTGCCAGCGCACGGGACCTAGCAGCAAACCCCGAGCGCAACCTTTTGGTGGACATCGAGGAGGCCGCATAAGATGCATTCTTCCAATGACGCAGCACAGCAGCCATCCCTAACACATGCAGACCTTTTCTCCTTCCCCCCGACACAGAGAAACGGTCTCCTCGACTCCCCAATCTCGCAGCCAATGCGCTCAACCGATCAGAGCCTCAACTTACGAGCATCCTTCGAAAAGCTCCAAGCATCCCTAGACAAGGCGTTCCCCGAACAGGCAAGAGCAATCTAAGCCCATCGCGCTTTATACTGATGCCATGCGAAACATGGATCACATAGAATTGCACCGCGGAGGACGCGAGGAAGCGTTTCCCGAGACCGCCGAAGACTGGCCCTATATTGCCGAACGCGCAGAATTCGCTCGCTATCCGGGCAATTCCGTCCCCTGGCACTGGCATTCCGAAGTTGAGCTTTTCTATATGGAGCAGGGAGCGATTGACTATCGAACGCACGCGGCTCATGAGCACGTACGCTTTGAGGAAGGGTCCGCCGGCTTTATCAACGGCGGCGTTTTGCACAGCACGCTGCAATCACCCAATTCGGCGCCAGCCATTCAAATGCTGCATATCTTTCAGCCGTCGATGCTCGGCGATCCCGCGGGACGTCTCCAAAAGCGCTACATCAACCCATTGCTTCAATGTCGAGGCGTCGATGTGCTCAAATGGTCGCCCACCAATCCCGACGATATGCCCTTTATCGATTTGCTGAAGAGCTCCTTTAGCCACGACCTTCAACGGCCGCAGAACGAGATGGCGCTTCGAAATAGTTTGTCAGAGCTCTGGATTCAGATTAACGCCAAGACCGAACCGCTCTTTTCTTCCGACGGCGCCTCTTGGATGACCAGCCGCGACGTACAGTTCAAGGCAATCCTGGACTTTATCCGCGCAAACTATGCAGCCGCTATAGATGTGCCCCAGATGGCATCTGCAGCCGGCGTAAGCGAAAGAGAGTGTTACCGCATTATCGAAACTTGTGCAGGAACGACCCCGGCGGCATATCTACGCGCATACCGCATAAACCGTGCTTGCGAACTTTTGGCACACACCACGCGAACGGTACAGACAGTCGCGCGCCAATGCGGATTTATAACAGCAAGCCATCTTGGCCAGGTATTTAAAGAACAAATGGGGTGCACTCCTTCGAGCTATCGAGCAGCGAGGCAGAATCTCGATAGCACCAGGCAGAAATCCCGCTAACCCTTCTTCTGTCACTGCATCAAACTTGCAGGCAAACAACAGAGAGGAGCAATCATATGAAGCACTTTGACCATATCGTATTTGACGTTGATGGGACATTGGCAGATACAGAAGAAAGCGTTCTGTCATCGCTTGTCCAGATTGTCCAAGAAGAGACCAGCAAAACGCTTCCCCGACACGAGCTTGACTTTGCCCTCGGCATACCCGGCAAGGATGCCCTTGAGAAACTTGGGATCTACTCGCAGGCAACGTTGGATCGCTGGTGCCAAGTTGCCGCCAGCTTTAAAAGCACCATCAGCGTGTTTCCAGGTTTGCTTGAAGTCATCGCAACACTCGCCGATAGCGGCTGCAAACTTGGCATCGTCTCCTCACGTGCGCGCGACGAATACGCAAAAGAAATTGCACCCCTTGGTTTCGATAAGTATTTTGAGCACATCATCCTTGTCGAAGACACAACCGAACATAAACCCGCACCCGCACCCATGCTCGAATATCTCCGACGTGCGGGCGCGAATCCTGGCAACGTCGTCTACGTTGGCGACACCGTCTACGACGAACAATGCGCAACTTCAGCAGGGGTCAGTTTTGCCCGAGCAGCATGGGGATCACACCAAGATATCCCAAACGCCACCTACAACCTCAAAACCCCCAACGACCTACTAACCCTAACAACCAAATAACCCACGCGTCCCACCCTTTCAGTCCCAACACCACAAGGGCGATTGAGCAGAACGGCTTGGGCGGGTCCCCGTACTTAGTTTCCAAAATCATTCCGCAGCGCGAAGGCTTCTTATTATTTTCCGCCCTAACGCCACAAGGGCGACGACCTCGAGTAGGTCAACCTGGGAGGGACGAGGGCTTAGTTCCCCAATCTTTCCGCAGGGGGCAAAAAGCCTCGCCGCGCGAAGTGCGCAGCGAGGCTTTTTGCATGCCCGAGGACGATTGGGGAACTAAGCCCTCGTCCCTCCCCGGGATATGTAGCGAGTCGGAGTACCCTTGCTGTTACTCTGCTTTGCCCACAGAGTTGAGGTTGGTCATGCGGATCTTAACCAGCTCGGTGATCTCACGCATGCCCTCCTTGGCCGGCTTCTTAGGATCGAAGCAGGCAGGGTTCTCGGCCATGTAGGCCATGAAGCCCTTGGTGTAGGCCTGACGCAGCTCGGTTGCGTAGTTAACCTTGCAGATGCCGTTCTTCACAGCCTCGGCAACCTGCTCATCGGGCACACCGGAAGTGCCGTGCAGAACCAGCGGCACGTCGACGGCGTCGCGGATGGCCTTGACCACCGACTGCTCGATGTGCGGATCGCTCGTGTACACGCCGTGGCTGGTACCAACGCCAATCGCCAGCGAGGTGCAGCCTGTGCGCTCGACGAACTCCTTGGCCTCGGCAGGATCGGTGTAGGGGCTCTCGCCCTCAACCGCAGGGCCGTCGTCCTCCTTGCCGCCAACCTTGCCGAGCTCGGCCTCGACGGGCACGCCCATGGCACGGCCAGCATCGGCGACGGACTTGGTCAGAGCGATGTTGTCCTCGAAGGACTCGTGCGAACCGTCGATCATGACGGAGGTGTAGCCCGTGCGGAAAGCCTGCATGCATCGGTCATAGCCATCGCCGTGATCGAGGTGCAGGGCAACGGGCACGGAAGCGCGCTCGGCGGCAGCCTTGACCATGCCGTAGAAGTAGTCCAGACCAGCGGTCTTGATGGTGCCCGGGGTGGTCTGCATGATGACGGGGGACTTGGTCTCCTCGGCAGCGGCCAGAACGGCCATAACAAACTCGAGGTTCTCGACGTTGAACGCGCCGACGGCGTAGTGGCCGGCCTGAGCGTCCTTGAGCATCTTTTCGGTGGTAACAAGTGCCATGAGCGTTTGCTCCTCTCCCTCGCCCGCATCTGGACATCGGGCGTACGTGTCCGCAAGGCGTTTTACCTTGCGTTTTGCTGCGCTCATTGTATGAAATTCAGCAGCTTTGCACGTGCGAGATATTGAGCCCATGCAGGTCAATACAGTCATTTTTGAAAAGCAAACGGAAGAAATTTGAGCCGAGTGAACATGTTCGATATTGAATTTTGGGCGTTCAGCGTCTTTCTTTTATAGAAAAGATAAGTAATCGAAAGGTGTTTTCTTACTCAAAAAGAAAATGAACGAAAATAGAGTCAACACAATTCCTGCAAATTTCAGACGATGATGGAGCAGATATGGCCCACGCAACAACCCGAGCTTTCGCCGACGAGCGTCGTTCCGCCATCATGGAGATGCTCGATCATAATGCCTCGGTGCAGGTAGCAGAAATCGCCCAGACCTTTGGCGTGTCCTCCGTCACCGCCCGCGCCGACCTGGACGCGCTCGCCGAAGCAGGCAAGCTGCGCCGCACGCATGGCGGTGCCGTATCGCTCCACAAACGCCTGACCGTTTCCACGCAGGATCGCCGCATCAACGTCAATGTCGCCGCCAAGCAGGCCATCGCACAAAGCGCCATCGAGCTCGTCAATGACGGCGACACGTTGCTCGTCGACTCGGGCACCACGGCGCTCGAATTTGTCCGCCTGCTCGACCAGCGCGACGGCATCACCGTCATCACGGCCGACATTACCATTGCCGATTACATCGACGAGAGCATGCCCTCAGTCGATGTCGTCATGCTGGGCGGGGCGCTGCGCAAAGGCCATCGTTATTTGTACGGACCGCTCACTATGCAGGCGCTCCAAATGGTCCATGCCGATCTGGCCGTCATGTGCCCCGGCGCCTTTGTCCCCAGCTGCGGCTTTACGACCGACTTTCCCCAGATGGCCGAGACCAAAGCGGCTATGGTCGGTGCCGCCCGTCAAAGCGTCGCCCTCATGGACGCCAGCAAGGTTAACGGACGCGGCATGTACCGCTTTGCCGAACTCGCCGACGTCGACTCCATCGTGATGGACAGCGACCCCGATAATGCCGTCGCCACCTCAATCGCCGAGATCGTCGACAACGCCCGCCCAAATCTCCTCATCGCCGGCGCTTAAACAAAAACCACCACAAAGGTCTCCTTTGTGGTGGTTGAGCATCAGAAGTGAATGTGTCGCTACTTGGACAGCTCGTCGGCGAGAACCTCGATCTGAGCGCGCGAGGCGTCGTTGAGCGAACCCAGCACGGTCACCTTGTTCTGCGCCAGGGTGATGTCCTTCATGCCCTCGAGCTCCTTGGTCATAACCTTGGCAGCGGTGGGCGCCCAGGAGCCGGCCTCAACGAGCGCCACCGTACGGTTCTGATAGGCGTGCTCGGCAAGCGTGTGGATAAAGGTGCTCATGAACGGGAAGATCTCGCCCTGATAGGTGATAGAAGCGAGCACCAGACGGTCATAGCGGAACGCGTCCTCAACGGCCTCGGCCATGTCGTCGCGAGCCAGGTCAAAGACGGAAACCTTCTGGTCGCGGGCCTCGAGCGCAGATGCAAGCTCCTCAACGGCAGCCTTCAGATGGCCATACACGCTCGCGTAGGCAATCGTGATGCCCTCGTCCTCGGGCTGATAGCTCGACCAGGTGTTGTAGGTGTCGAGGTAGTAGCCCAGGTTCTCGGTCAGCACGGGGCCGTGAAGCGGGCAGATGATCTGGATGTCCAGGTCGGCGGCCTTCTTGAGCACGGCCTGCACGAACTTGCCGAACTTACCGACGATGCCAAAGTAGTAGCGGCGAGCCTCGCAGGCCCACCCTTCCGGATCTTCGATGTCATTGGCACCAAACTTGCCAAAACCGTCGGCACTAAAGAGCACCTTGTCGGTGGCCTCGTAAGAGAAAAGCACCTCGGGCCAGTGAACGTTGGGGGCGCCGACAAACGTCAGGCTGTGACCGCCCAGATCGAGCACGTCGCCCTCTTTGACGACCATCTTGCGCTCGGGGTAGTCGGTGCCAAAGTAGTTGACCATCATGCGGAAGGCGCCCATGCTAGCCACAATCTGTGCCTGGGGATAGCGCTCCATAAAGGCGGCGATGCCAGCAGAGTGATCGGGCTCCATGTGATGGACGACCAGGTAGTCGGGCGTACGGCCATCGAGCACGGCCTCGAGGTTGCCGAGCCACTCGTCGACAAAGCCGCCATCGACCGAATCGGCGACGGCAATCTTCTCGCCCAAGATAACGTAGCTGTTGTATGCCATACCATTCTCGGACACGTCGTACTGGCCCTCGAACAGGTCAATGTCGTGATCGTCGACGCCAATGTAGCGGATATCCTTGGTGATCTCCATCAGGCAAAGCCTCCTAGATAGACAAAAGAACCCGTCTATCATAGCACTCGGCAGTATCCCAGCAGCTACCCGCCGACATCCTTACCGATTGTTATTGAAATGCGATAAATCGCCGTTTACCTGCACAAACTATGCGCGCGGTATCGCCGTGCTATGTCGAATGATGAGTTGGCCGGGAATACGAATGGCAACGGTTTTGCCCGCCGTACCCACCTCGGGAACCGCATGCTCAAACACCTCGCGTCCGCGCTGATGCAGATCGAATCGCACGGTCGTGAGCTCGTTGTGTGCCACAAAATCATCGAGCGAATCGTCGACGCCCACCACGCTCACGTCCTCGGGCACGCGCAGACCGCTATCACGCAGCGCGGCAATCGCGCCATTTGCCATCTGGTCGTTTGCCGCATAGATCGCCGTCATGGCTCGGTCGTGCTCGGCCAGAAATCTGCCGGCCTCGTAACCGCTGTTGGCAGACCAGTCACCCTCGAGCGGCGCCTGCGGCTTAATGTGCTTACGCTCAAGCGCATCCTGCCAACCGGCGCGACGAAATTGCTCGTCGACCGAGAACGACGGACCACCAATATAGCGAATCTGCTCGTGTCCCAGCTCAAACAGGTGATCCATAAGCAAGAGCGAGCAGCCGTAATGATCAGAGTCAACTGTAGTCACGCGCGGATGCGCGTACATGGTAACGATGACCGTGCCAATGCCCGGCAGCGGATCAAACGTCTCAAAATCGGGCGCCATGCGACTCATGCCGATAATGATGCCGTCCACGGGCAGCGCGGCCATACGACGCGTGGCCTCGGCAAGCGAAAACTCCTCGGTCTTGGACATCTCGACCAGCGTGATGGCGCAATTATGCTCGCGAGCAGCGCTGGCGATGCCATCGATCATTGAGAGGTTGCCAAACTTGGTGACATCGTTGACGCACAGGCCGACTGAATGGTAACGGCCGTCGCGCAGCGAGCGACCGGCATAACTCGGACGGAAACCGAGCTCCTGCATGGCTGCCTGCACGCGCTGGCGCGTCTGCTCGTTAACGTTGGGCAAGCCGTTGGCGACGCGCGAAACCGTCTGCTGCGAAACGCCAGCAGCACGGGCGACGTCAGCCATGGAGACCGGACGCGTACCTGTATCGTTGGACGGGCGCCTTGCCACTGGATCACCTTCACCCTTGCGAGATCTGAATAGCGTGCATGCCGGCCCGGGCAGAAATACACCCCGCGCCGAGGCCCGCTATCGTCGGACGCATGTTAACGTACTCTACTTTTTCTATCTGCACCTCTTCTGCTTTATAAGTCCATACGGCAGTACCGTTCACGGCTGTATTTCTACCGATTACCAGATTCTCAAAAAGTGACAAGCGATGTGTTATGAGTACGTTAACATAGCCTGTAACGTGCGGTATCGTGAACACTTGGTTCATGCCGCTTCAAGTTGTTAACGTACTCATAACGACGCAAAACTCACCCGTGCGCGCCAAGGAAAGGACCCCCATGACCACCCCCGACGAAAAGACATTCGCCACGCTCACCAAGCTGTTTGAGGAGGAGTTTGGCCCCATCGGCGACCGCCAGGTGCTCTACGTGCACGCGCCCGGCCGTTCCGAGATCAGCGGCAACCACACCGACCACGAGGGTGGCCACGTTATCGCCGGCTCGCTCGATGTCGCCGTTGACGGCATCGCCGTGGCAACCGACTCCAACAAGATTCGCGTCGCCGACGAGGGCTATCCTACGTTTGAGATCACGCTCGACACGCTGGATATTCAAGAGTCCGAGAAAGGCACGTCCGCAAGCCTCGTGCGTGGTATGGCCCACGAGGTCACAGCGCTTGGTGTTGAGCCCCAAGGCTTCGACTTCGCCTTCACCTGCTCCGTTCCCTCGGGCGGCGGCCTTTCCAGCTCCGCTGCCGTCGAGGCCGCATACGGTCGTGCCATGGAAACCCTCTGGGGCGCGCCCGCCATTGAGCCCGTCGCGCTTGCGCAGATGAGCCAGCGCACCGAGAACAACTACTACGGCAAGCCCTGCGGTCTGATGGACCAAGCCGCCGTGTGCCTGGGCGGCCTTGCCTACATGAACTTTGAGGACCAGGCTCAGCCTAAGACCCAGAAGCTCGAGCTCAACTTTGAGGATCACGGCTATGCGCTCGTGCTCGTTAAGGTCGGTGCCGACCACGTAGCCGCCACTGACGACTACGCCGCCGTTCCGCGCGAGATGCAGGACGTCGCCGCCGAGTTTGGCAAGGCGCGCCTGTGCGAGGTCGACGTCGCCGACTTTGACGCCAAGCTCCCTGAGCTGCGCGCCAAGCTGGGCGACCGCGCCTGCCTGCGCGCCGTTCACTACTGGTACGAGAACGGCCTGGTCGACAAGCGCTGGGCAGCTCTGAACGCCGGCGACATTGACCAGTTCCTGGTCCTGACGCGCGAATCCGGCGCCAGCTCCGCCATGTACCTGCAGAATGTTGTTGCCAAGCTGGGTTCCGAGCAGCCTTCCATGTATGCCTTGGCACTGGCCGAGCATGTGCTCGACGGCCGTGGCGCCGTTCGTATTCACGGCGGCGGCTTCGGCGGCACCATCCAGGCCTTCGTGCCGCTCGATCTGGTCGACACCTTCATTGCCAAGATGAACAGCTGGCTGGGCGAGGGCTCTGCCCGTCACTACGCCATCTCTGACAAGGGGGCTTATGCGGCATGGCTGTAATGACCGACGTGCGCGAGGCTGCACAGAGCCTCATCGAATATGCCATCCACCGATCGATGATCGGACAGGACGATCGCATCTGGGCATACAACACTATTTTGGAGTGCATCGGCGCCACGGGCCCCGCGCTCGACATGGCTTGGGCGCTCAAGACCGAGAAGATTTCGCTCTTGCACCCCGATATGCTCCCCGACTTTGACCTGGAGGGCACGCTTGCCGCGCTTTCCGAGGCCGCCGTTACCAACGGTGCCGCCGAGGACACGGCGTCGGGCCGCGACCGCATCGCCATGCACATCATGGGCGTACTCATGCCGAGGCCTTCGGTTGTAAACGAGGAGTTCAACGGACGTATGGGCGTCAACGAGCCCCGTGCCGCGACCGACTGGTTCTACGGCCTGTGCTGCGACGCCGGCTACGTGCGCCGTGCCGCCATCGCGCGCAACATCAAATGGAGCACCCCCACCAACTGGGGCGATCTTGAGATCACCATCAACCTCTCCAAGCCTGAGAAGGACCCACGCGATATCGCCGCGGCTGGTGCCGCAAAGAACACGGGCGAGAAGTATCCCGCCTGCCAGCTCTGCATCGAAAACGAGGGTTATCCCGGACGCTCCGCCGCAGCCGACGGCGGCGCTCACCCCGCTCGCCAGAACCTGCGCATTATCCCCATCCAGCTCAACGGCGAGCGCTGGGGTTTCCAGTACAGCCCGTACGCGTATTTTAACGAGCATTGCATTGCCATGAGCTCCGAGCATCGTCCGATGCACGTCGACCGCAAGGGCCTGACCTGCCTGCTCGACTTTGTGGACCTGTTCCCGCATTACTTCATCGGCTCCAACGCCGACCTGCCTATCGTGGGCGGCTCGATCTTGTCGCACGACCACTTCCAGGGCGGCGCGCAGGAGTTCCCCATGATGCATGCCGCCGAGGTCTCGCAGTTTAGCGTGCCCGGTTTTGACCAGGTCACCGGCACTGTGCTGCAGTGGCCGCTCTCGGTGCTGCGCCTGCGCTCGCATGACCGCGCTCAGCTGCTCGACGCTGCCGAGAAGATTATCCTCGCCTGGCGCGAGTGGACCGACGAGTCTGTGGGCGTTATCGCGCACACGGCCGACGGCGTAGCGCACAACACCGTGACGCCCGTCATCCGCCGCGTCGACTCCCGCGGCAACGCCGGCGGCGAGATTTACGAGGCCTACCTGGCGCTTCGCTGCAACATCACGACCGACGAGCATCCGCTGGGCGTTTTCCACCCGCATGCCGAGTACCATCACATTAAGAAGGAGAACATCGGCCTGATCGAGGTCATGGGCCTGGCCATTCTGCCGCCGCGCTTGGTTCCCGAGCTCGGCGCTGTCCGCGAGCACCTGCTGGCGGCCAAGGCCGATGCCAGCTACGATCTCGCCGGTGCGCTCGAGGGCGATGATCTTTGCCGCAGCCACGCTGCATGGGCCGAGGACGTTTTTGCCCGCCGCGCCGACGAGCTTACGGCCGACAACGCCATCGATATCCTGCACGAGGAGGTCGGCGTGGTGTTTGGCCACGTACTCGACAACGCCGGCGTCTTTAAGTGGGACGAAGCCGGCCGCGCCGCCCAGCAGCGCTTTATCGACTCGCTGTAGCATACGAGTTCGAGCCTCATCAGCGGCCACGACACAACCGCCCACACGACAACGGCGCCCGCCGGCAACATCGCCGACGGGCGCCGTTTTTGAATGTAGTCGTTGGGGACGTTCTTAAACGACTAGTCAAACAAGAACGTCCCCAACGATTAATGACTCGAGCGTGGAAAATCTCCCACTTTGAGCTCGTATGGGCACCAAAAGCGGGAGATTATCCACGCTCATTCTATTAGGAGTCGCAACCGCTACAACTCTACGACCTCAACGTTGTTGTAGATCTCGTCCCAGCGGTCCATGACCAGGTGGCCGGTCTTGGGATCCATGGCATTGAGCTTGCCGCAGGTATTGGCGGTCTTGAGCACCGTGACGTCGTCGGCACCAGCAGCAATGGCATGCGCAAAGCCGGCGATGGTCGAGTCGCCGGAACCCGTCGCGTTCACAGCCGCAATCGCGGGCGTCTTGGCGCGGAACGCGCGACCCTCATGGAAGCCCACCGAACCGGCAGCGCCCATCGAAACGACAACCCAGGGGATACCGGCAAAGCGGCCATCGGCGGCAAGCGCCTCGCGCAGGGCATCGACATCATCGGTCGTAAAGGACGTACCCAGCAGGCCGTTAATCTCGGTCAGGTTGGGCTTTACGAGCTCAGGCTTAGCGTCGGACTCCAGCGCGGCCTCCAGCGATGCGCCCGAAGTGTCGAGCAGCACCTTGGCGCCCGCCTCCTCGGCGATCTTCACGAGCTCGGCATAGTAACCGGCATCGACGCCACGCGGCAGCGAGCCTGAAAGCGTCACAACGTCCGCCTTCGCTGCAAGCTCGGCGAACTTGGCCGTAAAGGCCTCGAGCTCGGCCGGGGCGATCTGCGGGCCGCTCTCCAGCAGCTCGGTCTGATTGCCCTCGTGCAGGATATTCAGGCAAATGCGCGTCTCACCGGCGATGGGCACAAAGTCGTTCTTGACGCCGTCGGCATCCATAAGCTCGGCCATATAAGCACCCATGTGGCCGCCGAGCAGGCCGGTCGCGAGCACATCGTCGCCCAACTGCAGCAGCACGCGGCTCACGTTGAGACCCTTGCCGCCAGCGGTCTTTTCGGGCGTCACGCGGTTCACGTCGTCGATGATCAGCTTGTCGAGTTGATAGCGCGTATCGATCGACGGGTTCATGGTAACGGTCAGAATCATGTTGAACTCCTGTTTCCGGGGCACGACACGCGCGGCCCCAAACATACGATAGCTCGTTAAAGGATCTCGATCTCAAAACCGCGGGTGACGGTCTCCCCCGGCTTGGCAACCAGGCAGCCACGCTTGTGCTCCAGAATATCGTCCTCGTCGGAGCAGGTGGACAGGCCGCCCCACGGTTCCACGGCCACAAAGTCGCCCTCGGGCTTGCTCCACACAATCAGGTACGGCATATCGGGGAACGTCAGGCGCACGCCCTTGTCCTCGGTTTTCTTGGTCAGCGTAACCACGCGGCTGTCGAGCACGTCAAAGATGGTCTCCGCGAAGTCGAAGAGTTCGTGGGTCAGCGGCAGGTCGTGGCCGACCATCGGGTTTTTGCTGCGATGCTCGACATCAATCAAGCCCGTCGAGGGAACGGCAGTACAGAGCTCGGCGACCTCACGCTGATCAAAACGAAGCTCATAGTCGTCATAGGACTCGCCCTCGTCGAGCGGGCACTTAAAGCCGGGGTGGCCACCCACAAAAAACGGCATGTCCTCGGTACCCTCATTGGTCACCTCGTACGACACGGCCACCTTTTCCGAATCGATCGTGTAACGAGCAACAATCTTAAACGGATACGGATACTGCTCGAGCAGCTCGGCGTGGTCGGCAGAGCTTAGGCTCAGCGCAACCATGTTGTCGCCCTGCTCCTCGAGCTTCCACTCCTGCTTGCGGGCAAAGCCGTGGCGGGCAAGCTTGACCTCGCGGCCGCCCATAGTCATCGCGCGACCGTCACGAAGGCCGCCGCAGATCGGGAAGCAAATAGGTGCCTGGCCCGACCAGACCGCCGGGTCGCCCTGCCACAGGTACTCGCGACCGTTGGCCTTAATCGAAGTGAACGATCCGCCAGCCGTGCTCAGTGCCACACGAACAGAACCGTTATCAAGAACAAACTCCATAGGAGCCTTCCCTTTCGTACGCCAGCCCGCCGAGTCAGTGGGGCTGATAGAAAACCGGCCCGCGCCCCCTCACAGAAACGCGAGCCGTCAATTGAAAAGCTGCAGAATGCCGGGGGCCGTCAGGAGCGAAGCACTCAAGCTCAGCAAGCAAAAGTGTTATCGGAGCAGCTTACCGAACCGACGGCTTCGCAACAACAGGGGCAACCCCACAGGCACCCTCAACGTCAGCGAGCGGCGCTCAGGTGCCCCAGGTCGCCGCGAAAGAGGAGCGACGCGTACTTCATGTACGCGAGCGACGGTTTGAGCGGCGAGATGGGGTGCCTGGGCGCCGCGCAGCGTCGACCCGTTACGCGGTTTGGTAAAACCGCGTAACCCCACTAGTCGTGATACTCGCCGCGGTCCCACTTCTCGAGGAACTCGTCAAAGAAGTGCGGGTCGGCCTGAGCCTCGGCGTCGGCCTTATTGCAGGCGTCGATCTTGGCGATCAGGGCATCGTGCTCGGGGGTCTTCTCGTAGGGCTCCTCCAGGAAGGCAAGCATGATATCGGCCATCAGGAACTCGCCGGTGATCTTGCCGCCAAAGCCCACGATGTTGGCGTTGAGCTCGCGACGGGCATACAGGGCAGAGGTCATGTCGCGAACCAGGGCGCAGCGAGCGCCGGGGACCTTGTTGACGGCGTTGGTAATGCCGATGCCGGTGCCGCACAGGGCCACGCCAAAGTCGGCCTTGCCGCTGGCAACAGCCTCGCCCACGGCCTTACCGTAGATGGGATAGTGCGTACGGGTGTGGCTGTAGGTGCCGCAGTCGAGCACCTTGTAGCCAGCCTGCTCCAGGCGGTCGGCCAGATAGATCTTCTCGTCCGTAACGATATGGTCGCAACCGATTGCGATGGTCTTCTTCATCAGAACGTCCTTTCGTCTGAATTCACAAGTTGAGGTAGAAGTTCGAGTTCTCGGTGGCTCTCGTTAGGCCATCTTGTTGAGCATGTCGACACGGATCTGGTGACGGCCGCCGGCGTACTGGGCGCGCAGGAACTCGCGGGCGATCTTCTTGGCGACCTCGGTGCCCACAACGCCCGGGCCCATGGTGACCATGCGCGAACCGTTGTGCTCGCGGGTCATGTAAGCGGAACGCTCGTCGGAAATGTTGGCGACGACCATGCCCTTGATCTTGACGGCGGCCATATAGGAGCCGACGCCGTACTTATCGAATGCGAAGCCCTGGGAATCCTTGTGCTCCAGCAGGTCCTTGGCAACGGCGGTCGCGGAATCGACAAAGTCCGCGGCAGGGGTCTCGGAATAGTCGACGACCTCGTGACCGTCGGCGATGAGCATCTCCTTGATGGACTCCTTCATCGACATACCGTCGGCATCGGAAGCGATTACAACCCTCATGACATCCTCCTTGAGAGATACGCAGGTGCGTAGTTTCTGTTTGGAAGTGTTGAATCGCGTTCAGGTCCGGGCATCTGAACGTGCGGTTCTTCACTGTTCATGTTTATTTGAACACATTCGAACATCGGGTGCAACCATTATTTGTTTAACTTTGTTCTTTTTTGAACAAATACCGTTCACGGTTGATTGCCGACCGTTTGAGCCCGGCGCAGACGTAGCGACCATGTGTTCAACAAACAAAAGGGCGGCCGAGAACGTGTCTCGGCCGCCCTTCTTACGGTTGATCTTCCAAAGATCGCTTTGCCGCCTACTCAGACTGCCCGCTCTTCTTGGCATGTCTGGACGGAGCGCTCAAGAAACGACCCGTCAGATAGTTCGCGGGACCGGAGATATCGATCCCCAGCAGCACGTGTCCTAGCCATAGGAACGCCACGAGCACCAGTAGAGGAATCACACACGAGGTCACGATCATCACAATGACGCCTTCGATGAGGTCGGTCACCTGCTGCACGATCTCGTCGGTCATCTGCTTGGCACCACTGGTTACCGACGTAATAAGGCTCGATGCCCCATCGGTCAACTGCTCGAGCACGTTTTTGGACTCCGTGGCCTCGGATTTTTTCTTGTTCGATTTTGAGCTGGTCTCGGCTGACTTGTCCGTGGTGTCGGCTGCGTCCGCAGCCTTTTGCTCAGCTTGCTCAATACTTACGCGATACGTTTCATCGACCTTCTGCGACACCCATACGCTCGCGGGCACGAGCGCCATGCCGATCACGGCAACCACCAGCACGCGTGTCGCCACACGGCGCAGAACAGCGCTCGTGCTCCAGCGCCCGTGAATGCCGAGCGACACCGCAAAGAGCACCAACGCAGACGGGATTAAGATGCCCAGGCCAACCGACCACAAAATAGTCAGCAGATATTTCTCGAGATAGAGCACGGCAAGCACGATACCAAGGTTGCCTGAAAGCTGTGCGAGCTGCTCGGCAACCGGCGTTCCCGTATCACCAGGCAGCGCGGTAATGCCCGCAGATAGAGCAACGCATGAAGCCGTGAGCGCCAAAACGTTGCCTTTCTTTTGGTCGATAACCTCGATGGTGGAGTCCCAAGTTTTGGTATCGGCGAAATACGGACGAGCTACAAAGCCCGACAGCAACGCCAGCACCACGAGCGCAACGATGATACCGATCTGCAGCTTTTTGTTTGCGCACACGACATCGGACAGGCTGGGCTGCAACTCTGTTACCGTCGTGTGCTCGGTTATCTGGACAGGACGCCCATGAGCCATCTCGTGCGCGTCTCTTTTTTGTATTGACCCGTTATCCGGCATTTGGATACCTCCTCAGTCCGGCGTTTAATGCGAAAGGAAGTATACCCACCGAGCAAAAATCGAACGGGAGGACGAACGGAGCGCACCAAGACTGTCCCCAATGACTAGTCGTTTAAGAACGTCCCCAATGACTAGAATAGGGATTGTTTTGCGCCCGTCAGCCCCTATTCAGTCCCTATTTCACCGCAACTTGGAGGAGGACAGAAAAAGCCCTGCCGCGGTTAGCGGCAGAGCTTTTGGAAGGGGACTTGGTTGTGAGGGCTCGTTAGGCGAGCTTGGCCTCGAGCTCGGCAATGCGCTTGTAGGTATCGATGGTAAAGCGGGCCTGCTTCTCCAGGATCATAGTGGTCATGAGGGTATCCTGAGCGTGAGCCATGATGAAGGTCATCTCCATCTCGCCACCGCCGGCCTCCTGCGAAAGCAGCTTGGTCTGCGTGTCGTGGGCACCGATGAGCGCATCGCTGGCATCCTTGTGCAGCTGCTCGGCCTTCTCAAAGTCACCCTCGCGAGCAGCATCGAGCGCTGCAAGCAGATCGGTCTGGGCGTCACCTGCGTATGCGACAATCTCGAATCCAACCATCGAGATTTCTTCTTTGGTTGCCATGTTGCGTTCCTTTCACATATGAACCAATGGAGAGCATCGCGTCCGGGCATACGCGCTGCGTTGTGTATGACAGAAACAATAACATTCAAACAAAAAAGAACAGCGCAAAACGTAATTTCGAGCTATGAACGGTCACTTTTCGCCCGTGAACGGTTTTTAAACCAATTTGAACAATATCGAACACAATTAGCGGCAACCCAAACAGATCCGCGCCCTAGCGTACATCGCGCACCGTATCGCCCTCGACGAGCACGCCCGGAAACAGCATGTGCTCCACACCGGGTTCAACGCCCTCGGCGCCGGCAATCTTGTCGACCGCCCACATGCCGACGCGCTTGTTGTCAAAGCGCACCGTAGTCAGGCGACAATCGGGCACGATGTCGCCCAGACTGTCATCAACACCCACCACGCTCACGTCCTGGGGCACGCGCTTCCCGCGCGACTCGAGCCCACGGATGCAGCCATATGCCATGGCATCGTTGGAGGCATAAATGGCCGTACAGGTCGGATCGTCCGCCAGAGCCTGACCGGCAGCATACCCGCTCTGTGCCGTCCAATCGCCGCGCACGAGCTGCGGGGGCTCAATGCCATGCGCACGCAATGTCTCGCGCCAGCCTTCCTCGCGCCGCATGCCCGAAAGCGAGCGCTCGGGACACGAGATAAAGTGCACGGTTTTGTGCCCCCGCCCCAGCAAGTACTCGACCACCTGGCGCGAACAATCGAACTGGTCGTTATCGACCGTTGAACAGAGCGGGTGCTCCAACATCGTAACGAGCACCGTCTGCATGCCGGGCAGCGGCTCGAAGGTTCCAAAGTCCGCCGGCATGCGGTTCATAATCACAACCATGCCATCCACCGGCAGTGCGCTCATGCGCGACGATGCGCTCTCGAGGGTATACGGATGCCCGTCTACTTTAGTGAGGGTGATGGCATAGCCATGTTTGTCGGCCGCGGCGGCAAAGCCCTCCATACGGTCGAGATTGCCGGTGCCGGTAATGTTGAACATGGCGACGCCGACGGTCTTAAACTTACCGCGGCGCAGCGATCGACCGGCAAAATTGGGGCGATACCCCAGCTCGCGCATGGCGGCACGCACGCGTTCCTTGGTCTCGGGGCGCACGCTGGGCGAATCGTGCACGGTGCGCGAGACCGTCTGCTCCGAGACGCCCGCGAGGCGCGCTACGTCTTTGACGGATACCGATTTTTTAACAGCGGCCATAGGTCGATCTTTCTATGTCGACGATGCCATTGGTGGCACCTTGCGCAGTCATTTTTAACGCCTTCAAGTATATCCAACGCCTCCCCCACCATACGCTCACCACCCAAAACCTACCGTTCACCGACATTTTTGCTTCCCCGAACGGCTTTTGGTACCCAAATGTTAACGTTGCCATTGTGCAAACACAGAGCCACCGGGCGGCTCAAACGTTTACGCGTAAGGAATCGACGGTTCGCAGGCACAGGAACCACCGGTTCGCGTCTTTTTTTGTATCACAAAATGGCAACGTCAACATTTTGGCAACCGAACGCCAAAAGCTACCATCGTTGCTAACCCACCGACTCTTAGGAGCATTGCATGGAGCAACTCATCGCCATCATCGAAAAGGGCCAGCCCTTTTTCAACGCGATCGCCCGCAACAAGTACCTCAAGGCGATCCGCGACGGCTTTATCTCCGTCATCCCCATCATCATCTTCTCGTCCATCTTCTGCCTGGTAGCCTCGGTTCCCAACATCTGGGGTTTCTACTGGCCCGATGACATCAACAACGCCCTGTGGAAGTGCTACAACTACTCCATGGGCATCCTGGCCATCGCCTGCGCCGCCACCACGGCCAAGCACTTCGCCGACGCTCAGAACCGCGATCTGCCCAAGAACAACCAGATCAACTTCATCTCATGCATGTGCGCGGCCATCATCGGCTTCTTGCTCCTTTCGAGCGACACCATCGCCACGGACGCCGCCAGCGGCTTCAACACCACCTACCTTGGTTCCAAGGGCCTGCTGACCGCCTTCATCGCTGCGTTTGTGACCGGCATCATCTACAAGTTCTTCATTAAGCGCAACATCACCGTCAAGATGCCCGAGCAGGTTCCGCCCAACATCTCGCAGACCTTCAAGGACATCATCCCCTTCTCCGTCTGCATCACCGTCTTTTGGGTCTTTGACATCGTCTTCCGCGCTGCTTTTGGCTTCTGCTTTGCCCAAGGCGTCATCCAGGTGTTCCAGCCCCTGTTCACCGCTGCCGATGGCTACATCGGCCTCGCTGTGATCTACGGCGCCATGAGCCTGTTCTGGTTCGTGGGCGTCCACGGCCCCTCGATCGTCGAGCCCGCCATCGCCGCCGCTCTCGTTGCCAACATGACCGACAACCTAGCTGCGTTCCAGGCTGGCCAGCACGCTTCCGCTGTCCTGACCCAGGGTGCCCAGTACTTCGTCGTCTGCATGGGCGGCACCGGTGCCACGCTCGTCCTGGTCTTTATGTTCTGCTTCCTGGCCAAGTCCCAGGAGATGCGCGCCGTCGGTAAGGCCGCCATCGTCCCGGTCTGCTTTGCCGTCAACGAGCCGCTGCTGTTCGCCGCACCCATCGTGCTCAACCCCGTCTTCTTTGTCCCGTTTGTCTTTGCCCCGATCGCCAACATCTGGATCCTCAAGATCTTTATCGACTTCTTGGGCATGAACGGCTTTATGTACACCCTGCCTTGGACCGTCCCCGGCCCCATCGGCACCATCATGGGCCTGGGCTTCCAGCCGCTCGCCTTTGTGATGCTCGCCCTTATCTTGGTCGTCGACTTCGCTCTGTACTATCCGTTCTTCCGCGCCTATGACGCCCAGAAGTGCGCCGAGGAGGCCGAGATCTCCCAGGAGGAGCTCGCCGCCAAGAACGCCGAGAAGGCCGCTAAGCTCAACGATGCCTTCCAGGGCAAGGCTGACGCCAAGAGCGTTGCCGCCGGCGCTGCTGCCGAGTCCGTGAAGGCCGACGCTCCCGCCGCTGTCGCCACTGAGACAACGACCGCCAGTGACCTCAACGGCAAGCGCGTGCTCGTGCTCTGCCAGGGTGGCGGCACCTCGGGCCTGCTCGCCAACGCGCTGGCCAAGGCCGCCAAAGAGCGCGGCATCAATCTTGAGACCGCTGCCGAGGCCTATGGCAACCACGTTGACATGCTCCCCGACTTTGACCTGGTCGTCCTGGCCCCACAGGCCGCCAGTTACCTGGCCGACCTGCAGAAGGACTGCGAGCGCGTGGGCAACAAGTGCGTCGCCTGCCGTGGCAAGCAGTACATCGAGCTCTCCCAGAACGGCGATAAGTCTCTCGCCTTCGTGAGTGAACAGCTTTCGAAGTAAGTAACGCTTAGGGCCAGCCGACCATCCACAGCCGGCTGGCCCTTCGATTTAGACGATTGGATCATCATGTCCGTTAACCCTGCTAGCGTCACCAACCCGCCTGCGCAGTTTCCCGAGGACTTTGTCTTTGGCGGCGCCACCGCTGCCTACCAGGTAGAGGGTGAGACCCGCACTCACGGTAAGGGCAAGGTTGCCTGGGACGACTTCCTGGAGGCCCAGGGCCGTTTCTCCCCCGATCCCGCTTCGGACTTCTACAACCAGTACCCCGTCGATCTGGAGCTGTGCGAGGAGTTTGGCATCAACGGCATTCGCCTCTCCATCGCCTGGAGCCGCATCTTCCCCAACGGTACCGGCGAAATCAACCCCGAGGGCGTCCAGTTCTATCACGATCTCTTCGCCGAGTGCCATAAGCACCACGTTGAGCCGTTTGTCACGCTGCATCACTTCGACACGCCGCTTGCCCTCTTTGAGAAGGGCGACTTCCTCAACCGCGAGACCATCGACGCCTTTGTGAACTTTGCCACCTTCTGCTTTAAGGAGTACGCCGACCAGGTAACCTACTGGTTCACCTTTAACGAGATTTGGGCCGATGCCTCCAACACCTACATCGAGGGCACCTTCCCCGGCGGCGTCAAGGCGCATCTGGCCGAGGCCTTCCAGTGCGAGCACAACATGATGCTCGCCCACGCCAAGGCAGTACTGGCCTTCCACAACGGCGGTTTTAAGGGCAAGATCGGCGTCATCCAGTCGCTGGAGTTTAAGTATCCGCTCAACGAGAACGACCCCGCCGACATCAAAGCCGCCAACAACGAGCACGTGCTGCAGAACCAGTTCTTGCTCGACGCCACCTTCCGCGGCGACTACGCGCCCGACACCCTCGAGTGCGCCAACCGCTTGGCTGCCGTCTCGGGCGGCACCATCGAGATCCTAGACGAGGATCTGGAAATCATGCGCGAGGCCGCGCTCTACAACGACTACCTGGGCGTTAACAACTACCAGTGCCGCTTCTTGAAGGCCTACGATGGCGAGAACGACCTGCACCACAACGGTACGGGTGAGAAGGGCACTGGCCGCTGGCGCGTTAAGGGCATTGGCGAGCATGTGAACAAGCCCGGCGTCCCCACCACCGACTGGGACTGGATCATCTATCCCGAGGGCCTGTTCGATCTGCTCGTCTACATTAAGCAGCGCTACCCCAACTACAAGCAGATCTTCATCACCGAGAACGGCATGGGCTACAAGGACCCCTACAAGGACGGTTTTGTGGACGATCAGCCGCGCATCGACTACATCGAGCAGCACCTGCGCTGGTTGCTCAAGGCCATGGAGGTGGGCGTCAACGTGGGCGGCTACTTCCTGTGGAGCCTGCAGGATCAGTTTTCCTGGACCAATGGCTACAACAAGCGCTATGGCTTCTTCTACGTTGACTTTGAAACCCAGAAGCGCACGCCCAAGGCAAGCGCATACTGGTATAAGCACGTGGCGCAGACCCGTCGTCTGGACTAGCGGCTTGCGACGAGCGGTTGGCGGAGTTGCACCGCCCACATAACCTGTCCCCCATTTCTCAGCCGGGGGTGGCACGTCACACGGCGCGCCGCCCCCGGTCTTTTTGGGCGGTTCGGGGTCCGTTTGTCTCAATCTGTAACATCTAGCCGAGTTTTTGGGTCCTAGCTGTTACAGATTGAGACGAACAGGATTGCTCTTTCCGAAGAATCTAAATCTGTAACACGTAGCCCGCTTTTGACCGTCTACCTGTTACAAATCGAGACAAACGGAGTAGGACCTAACCCCGTATGTCCCTAACAGTCGAGCGTTCGACCAGCGTGCTCGGCACATGAATCGCCTCGATAGACGAGCTCTCTCCAATCGCCGCCTCAAACGCAAGCTTACCGACACCGCGCAAATCAAATCGCAGCGTCGTCAGCCGATTGTGAGGAACAAGTCCCTCGAGTGCGTCGTCGATACCAACCACGCTCACGTCGTCGGGCACGGACAGGCCCGCGTTCTCGAGCGCGGCGATAACGCCCAGCGCCATCTGGTCATTTGCCGCAAGCACGGCAGTCGGCGCCTGCGACCCGCCGGCAAGCACCTCGGCCGCAATCCGCTCGCCCATGGCGTACCCACTGTCCGCACTCCAATCGCCACGCAGCATCGGAGCGGCATCGACATGAGCACGACCCAGCGTATCGCGCCAACCGGCCTCACGAAAACGCGAGGAAATCGAGTTTTCCGGACCCGCCACAAACCGCATATTCGAGTGACCATGTTCCAGCAGATAATTGGTCAACAGCTCGCACGAACCATACTGGTCGGAGTCGATCGTCGTGCAGCGCGGATGCGCATACATGGACAGGATGACCGTTCGCACTCCCGGCTGGGGAACAAACTCCTCAAAATCGGGAGCCATGCGGTTCATGTTGAGAATCATGCCGTCGACGGGTCGCTCGACCATGCGGCGCGAGGCATCGGCAAGTGCATAGGGCTTGTCGCCGCCCATCTCGATCATAGTGACGGCAAAATCGTGCTCGCGCGCCGCTTGCATGATACCCTCGAGCGTCGCCAGGTTACCGACACGTGTGATGTTGTACATGCACAGGCCAATAGAACGATACGACCCGCCGCGCAACGCCGCTCCAGCAAAATTGGGACGAAAGCCCAGCTCTTCCATGGCGGCCAGCACACGCTTGCGCGTCTTTTCCGTCACGTTGGGCATACCGTTGACCACGCGAGACACAGTCTGGCGGCTCACGCCAGCGAGCGCCGCAACCTCTGCCGCGCTCGCCGAACGACCATTCCTTGTCTGCTGATCCATGCCTTCCACGCTAACCTGCTTCCCAACTATTCCCCGCGCCCATGGCGCATCGTACATACATTGATAACGTGCTCATGATACCCGAGCCATATACCACAACATGAAAACTTCTGTCAATCAAAACCGCTTACCGAACAAATACAACCGTTCGCGGCTGTTTGAAGTTGTTTTGTTTCTATACATCCCAGCCGGATAGTAACGTGCTCATTGTCAAATGTTCACGTGCTCATTTTGGTTCTAATCATTTTAAGATAGTGTTTATCGGGCTTTTTCACCGCTGAACGCTAATCAGGGAGCCTCCTGAGCGCAAACGCACAATATCGAACAGCGAGACGAGAGGGTGTATGCATATGTCTTTGCTAAACCGCGTACAGCAGCTGCCGAAGGGCTTTGTTTGGGGCGCCGCAACCGCCGCGTACCAAACGGAAGGTTCCACGAAGGTGGCAGGCAAGGGTAAGACCATGTGGGACGATTACCTTGTCGCCCAGGGTCGCTTTTTGCCCGACCCGGCCAGTGATTTCTACAACCGCTACGAGGAGGATATCCGCCTTTCTGCCGAGCATGGACTCAACGCCATTCGTGTGTCCATCGCCTGGACCCGCATCTTCCCCAACGGCGACGATGCCGAACCCCTCGCCGAGGGCGTTAAGCACTACCACGAGCTGTTCGCCTGCTGCAAAAAGTATGGCGTCGAGCCCTATGTGTCCCTGCATCACTTTGACTCCCCCGCCGCCCTGTTCAACCAGGGCGACTGGCTCAACCGCAAGACCGTCGACGCCTATGTGCGCTATGCCGAGTTCTGCTTCCGCGAGTTCCGCGAGGTCAAAAATTGGTTCACCATCAACGAGCTCATCAGCCTCTCGCACTCCCAATACATCCAAGGCAACTTCCCGCCCAACCATCACTTTGATGTGACGAGCGGCATCCAGAGCCAGCACAACGAGCTCGTTGCCCACGCCCGCGCCGTCAACCTGTATAAGGATCTTGACGAGACCGAGCACCTGGGCGGACGCATTGGCATGGTCAACGTCCTGACGCCGGCATATCCTGCCACAGACTCACCCGCCGACCAGCACGCCGCCGACCTGTACAACGCCTTCTACACCGACTTCATCATGGACGGCGCCTTCCTGGGTCACTACTCCGCGCGCACCCTCTCACTCATCAACGAGATTCTGCGTGCCAACAACGCCACGCTTACGGTTGAGGACAGCGACATGGAGGAGCTCGCCAAGGCGGCGCCCCGCAACGATATGTTCGGCCTCAACTACTATCAGTCGGCGTTTATCGCCGCCTACGATGGCGAGTCCACCAACAGCTTTAACGGCACCGGAGACAAGGGCACCTCGTGCTTTAAGTTTAAGGGCGTCGGGCAGCAGGTCGATATGCCGGGTATCCCCACCACCGACTGGGATTGGCTCATCTACCCGCAAGGCCTCTACGACACGCTCAAGCACATCAGCGCCACCTATCCCAACCTCCCCGTCATCTATATCACCGAAAACGGCCTGGGCCACAAGGACCCCGAGCCCGACGCAAACGGCATCGTCGCCGATCCCGAGCGCATCGACTTTGTCGACCAGCACATGGAGAAGGTGCTCCGGGCGCGCGCCGAGGGCGTCGACGTCCAGGGCTACTTTATCTGGAGCCTGCAGGACCAGTTCTCGTGGGCCAACGGCTATAACAAGCGCTACGGCCTGTTCTACATCGACTTCGACACGCAAAAACGCTACATCAAGCAGTCGGCACTCTGGTACAAGGAGCTCGCCGACACTATGGCGGACGCGCAGTAGCGCATCGCCTCGCTTTCCCCCGAGAGGGGAGCGGCCCTATGCGATACAAACCCAGCCGCTCCCCTCTCTCCCCCTGGGACCGACCCCGCCTGCACCCGGGCTTTTAGCAAGCGGGAGACCATATAGGTTTTCAACGTCCATGCCATTAAGATTTCATGCAAAGAGGAGCGTGAACTATGGAATCGATCGTTAAGTTCTTGGAGAAAGGTCAGCCGTACTTCGACAAGGTCTCTAAGAACATCTACCTTCAGGCCATTAAAGACGGCTTTTTGGCAGCAATGCCCATCATCCTGTCTTCTTCTGTCTTCCTGCTTATTTCGACCCTGCCGGGCGTTGTCGCCACGGTCGGCGGCTTTACGCTGCCCGACTGGTGGAACGTCGACGTCGTGAACTTCTGCAACAAGGTTTACAACTTCACGATGGGCGTCGTGGGCATCATGGTCGCCGGCACCACCGCAAGCGCGCTGACCGGCTCCAAGAACCGCCGCATGCCTGCCGGCAAGGCCATCAACGCCACGAGCACCATGGTCGCCGCCATGTGCGCTATGCTCATCTTGGCCGTTACCCAGACGAGTGCCAAGATCGACGGCGCCGATGTCTCGGTGTTCTTTACCGACAACATGGGCACCAAGGGCCTACTGAGCTCCTTTGTCGCCGCATTTGCCACGGTCAACATCTATGCCTTCTGCATTAAGCGAGACATCACCATCAAGCTGCCCAAAGAAGTCCCCGGCGCCATCGCCCAGAACTTCCGCGACATCTTCGCCTTCAGCTTCTCCATCCTGTTTGTCGCCGTCATCGACGTTATCTGCCGCACCTGCTTGGCCGTCCCGTTTGCCAACGTCATCTCCACGCTGGTGAGCCCGCTGTTCGCCGCTGCCGATTCCTACGCCGGCCTCGCCCTCATCTGGTTCATGATCCCGCTGTTCTGGTTCATGGGCATCCACGGCCCCTCGGTCGTTAAGCCTGCCCTCAACGCCGCGCTGTTTGGCAACATCACCACCAACCTCGCCACGCTGCAGGCCGGCGGTCACCCCGCCCTCGCCCTGACCGAGAACTTCGGTAACTACATCGGCGAACTCGGCGGCACCGGCGCCACGTTCATTGTCCCGATCATCTTCCTGCTCTTTATGCGCTCCAAGCAGCTCAAGGCCGTCGGCAAAGCCTCTGTCGTACCCGTGATGTTCGCCGTCAACGAGCCGCTGCTGTTCGCCGCGCCCATCATCCTCAACCCGTACTTCCTGATCCCGTTCCTGTTTGCCCCCGTGGCCAACGTCCTCATTGGTAAGTTCTTCATCGACTTTTTGGGCATGAACGGTTTTATCTATGCCATGCCGTGGGCACTCCCCGGACCGATCGGCACCTTCATCGACACCAACTTCCAGCCGATCTCTCTGGTCCTGGTTGTCGTCCTGCTGGTCGTTGACTTCTTGATCTACTACCCGTTCTGCAAGGCCTACGACAACGTCCTGTGCAAGCAGGAGGCCGAGACCCTGGCCGAAGAAGAGGCCGAGGAGACCAAGGCCGTCAAGACCGCTGCCGCCCCCGCCGTTGAGGCTCCTATTGTCGAGACCGCTTCTGCCACCGAGGCCTCCGCAGCTCCGTCCGCCCTTAAGGGCAAGGATCTGAGGGTTCTGGTTCTGTGCGCTGGCGCTGGCACCTCTGCACTGCTCGCCAACGCGCTTAAGGAAGGCGCCGACGAGCTGGGCATCGACATTACCGCCAACGCCGGTGCCTACGGCAGCCACTACGCCATCATGGACCAGTACAACGTCATCGTCCTGGCTCCGCAGGTTCGCACCTATTACAACGAGATGAAGGCCGACACCGACCGCCTGGGCATCACGCTGCTGTCGCCCAAGGGCAAACAGTACATCGACCTCACTAAGGATCCCAAGGGTGCCGTCGCCTGGATCGAGGAAAACCTCGAGGCATAAGACGCTGACACCACCTGCCGCTCGCAGACAATAAATGGCCCGTGCATCGATGTGTGATGCGCGGGCCATTTTGTTTAGACCGCACCCGTCCTCCTGTTCATCTCAATCTGTAACATCTAGCCGAGTTTTTCGGTCCAAGCTGTTACAGATTTAGACGAACGGGCGGCCCGGGCCGAACAATCTCGATTTGTAACATGTAGACCACTTTTGACCGTCTAGTTGTTACAGATCGAGACAAACGGAATAAGCTGGACCGAATTGTCTAAATCTGTAACATCTAGCTGAGATTTTCGGCCCTACCTATTACAGATTTAGACGAACAGGCCGAGCACGTCTACGCCCGCAGGTCCTTTACGCTGGAACGCTCGACCAACACACCCGAGACGAGCGTACGGCTTCTGGAGCTCGGGGCTTCCAAGCCCGCAACAACCTCGTTGAGTGCGCGGATGCCCAGTTCGCGGTGACGGAACTTTACCGACGTCAAAATCGAGTTAGGCATCGTCTTATAAAGCTCGTCATCAAAGCCGATCACGGACACGTCGTCAGGCACACTGAGCCCTTTGTCACGTAGAGCCATCATCACGCCGTTTGCCATGCAGTCGTTAGCAGCGAGGACCGCCGTGCAATCGGGCTTATCGGCAAGCACAAGGCCCGCGGCATAGCCACTATCCGCATTCCAATCGCCTTGCAGAGGCTCGGGCGGCTCGATGCCACGCGCCTCGAGTGCCGAACGCCAACCTTTCATACGGCACTGACTCGACAGCGACTCTTTTTTACCAGAGACGAAGTACACGTTCTTGTGCCCGCGATTTAAGAAGTACTCGCACGCCATGCGCGCGCCGCCCTCTTGGTCGTCACTGACGGTGGAGCAGGTAGGATGCTCCATCGGCGTAATAATCACCGTCTTGAGGTCTTTCGGCGCCTCAAAGGTATCAAAGTCATCGACCATCTGACGCAGGTTGAAGATCATGCCGTCGACGGGAAGCTGCGACATCCTACGCGCCGCTTCGGCAAGGGTCATCTTCTCCCCTGCGCGCTTCTTAATCATCGTGAGCGCAAAGCCGCGTTCTTCGGCGGCATCGGCGATACCGTCGATCATGTCCACGGCGCCGCCCGACAAGTGGAACATCACCACGCCGATGCACCCGTAACGGCCCAACTTGAGTGAACGCGCGGCAAAGTTCGCCCGGAACCCAAGCTCCTCCATGGCCGCATGGACCCTATCGCGCGTCGACTCTCGTACGCTATCGGGTTCATTGATCACGCGCGACACCGTCTTGAGAGAAACACCCGCGGCAACTGCCACATCATTCATTGAGACATTTTTCTTGTCCATCGTTGCCACTACTTCTCCAGTCGGTTTTGAATCGCTTGTTTTTTTGCGTTCTAGCATACACTACCTGCCCGACTGACAAATCAGCCGTTTATCGGACAATATCGACCGTTCACCTGTAAATCCTTGTTGCTCTTTCCAAAATGTCTTACGTTGTCATTAACGAAATGACAACGTTGTCATTTCGCAATGCCTTCCTTAAGCAGGAGGGTTTCCGGGCAGTCCTGACCATCCATCGACGACCAGTTCCATCCACATGCATCGCGCATCGAGCAGCAAAGGAGCTCTATGGACGCCATCGTAAAGATGCTCGAAAAGCATCAGCCGTTCTTTGAGAAGATCTCGAGGAACATCTACCTCCAGGCCATTAAGGACGGATTCCTTGGGTGCATGCCCATCGTCCTCACCTCTTCGATCTTTCTGTTGATCGCCACCCTTCCTGGCGTAGTCGGCATCACGCTGCCCCAGCCGCTCATCGACTGGTGCAATAAGCTGTACAACTTCACCATGGGCATCATGGGCATTATGGTTGCCGGCACCACCGCCAAGAACTTCACGGCATCCATGAACCGTCGCATGCCCGCCGGCAAGGTGCTCAACGACGGCTCCACCATGGTGGCCGCCCAGTGCAGCATGCTGCTGCTCGCCGTTACGCAGTTCACCACCAAGTTCAACGGCTCCGAGCTTTCGGTCTTCGACTGCACCAGCATGGGTACGCGCGGTCTGTTCTCGGCCTATATCGCCGCGTTCATTACCGTGTGGGTCTATAAGTTCTGCGTCTCGCGCGATCTGACCATTAAGCTGCCCAAGGAGGTCCCGGGGGCCATCGCTCAGAACTTCCGCGACATCATCCCCTTTGGCGGCGCCGTCATCATCTGCGGCATCATCGATGTCGTCGTGCGCAACCTCATGGGCGTTCCGTTCTCCGAGCTGCTTATCAAACTGCTCTCCCCGCTCTTTACCGCTGCAGAAACCTATCCTGGCCTTATCCTTATCCAGGCAGCCACCGCGTTCTTCTGGTTCATCGGCGTCCACGGTCCCTCGATCGTCCAGCCGGGCATCGACCCCATCCGCCTTGCCAACCAGGCCGAGAACCTGCAGGTTCTGCTGGCAGGCGGCCACCCCGCCCACTCCCTCACCTTTAACATGTCACTCGTGGGTGAGTTCGGCGGCACCGGCGCCACGTTCATCGTGCCGCTTCTGCTGATTCTCTTTATGAAGTCCAAGCAGCTCAAAGCCGTCGGTAAAGCCTCGATTGTTCCTGTTGCCTTCGCCGTCAACGAACCGCTGCTCTTTGGCGCGCCGATGATCCTTAATCCCTACATGCTCATCCCCTTTGTTGCCGCCGGTTGCGTCAACGTGAGTGTTGCCAAGTTCTTTATCGACAACGTGGGCATGAACGGCTTCTCCTTCGTGGTGCCTTGGGCTACCCCTGCCCCCATCGGCATCTTCATCACCACGAACTTCCAGCTTATCGCCCTGGTATTTGTCGCGATCATCATCTTGCTGGACGCCATCATCTACCTGCCGTTCTTAAAGGCATACGATAAGCTGCTCTGCGACCAGGAGGCCGAGCGCGCCGCCGAGCTGGGTCTCGAGTCCAATGGTGCCGCTGCCATCGCCGCCAAGCCCTCTGCGCCCGCTGTCGAGCAGGCTACCGCTTCCGTCGAGACGACTGTTGCCGCCGCCGACAGCAAGCCTGTCGCCGATCAGCCCGAGCCCGCTGCCGATGCATCCGCCAAGAAGGATGTCGATGGCCTGAAGGTCCTCGTCCTGTGCGCCGGCGCCGGCACCTCTGCCATGCTCGCCAACGCCATCAAGGAAGGTGCCGCACAGACCGGAGAGAACATCGCTTCCTCCGCAGGTGCCTATGGCCAGCACACTGCCATCATGGATCAGTACGACGTCATCGTGCTCGCCCCGCAGGTTCGTAGCTACTACAACGACATGAAGGCCGACACCGATCGCCTGGGCATTAAGCTGCTCGCTCCGCGCGGTAAGGAATATATCGACCTTACCCGTGACCCCGCTGGCGCCATCAAGTGGCTCCGCGAGAACCTCGACTAGTTACCTCCCTCTGTTGGTGCCCGAATCCCCAGTTCGGGCACCTCTCCCTATTCGTATCCCACAGAAAGGATGACTCATGACCAACCCCATGCAGTTCCCCGACGGCTTTGTGTTTGGCGGCGCCACCGCTGCTTACCAGGTTGAGGGCGAGACCCGTACGCACGGCAAGGGCAAAGTACCCTGGGACGATTTCCTGGCAGCCCAGGGTCGCTTCTCCCCCGATCCCGCAAGCGATTTCTACAACAAGTACCCGGTCGATATCGACCTGTGCCAGCGCTTCGGCATCAACGGTATCCGCGTCTCCATCGCTTGGAGCCGCATCTTCCCCAACGGTACTGGCGAGATCAACCCCGAGGGCGTCGCTTTCTATCACGAGCTTTTCGCCACCTGCAACAAAGCTGGCGTTATCCCCTATGTCACGCTCGATCACTTCGATACGCCCGAGGCCTTTTACCAGAACGGCGGCGAGGGATTCCTGACGCGCACGACAATCGACGCCTTTGTCGAGTACGCCAAGTTCTGCTTTGCCGAGTTCACCGAGATCAAGCACTGGTTTACCTTTAACGAGATTCCCGCGACCGCCGAGGGCAGCTTTATCGTCGGCAACTGGCCGCACGGCGAGAAGTATCGCCTGGACAAGGCCTTCCAGCTTATGCATAACATGATGGTGGCCCACGCCAAGGCTGTCGTCGCCTTCCATGAGGGCGGCTTTGAGGGCGAGATCGGCATTGTCCAGAACCTGGAGCCCAAGTATCCCCTCGACCCCAACAACGCCGCCGACTGCGAGGCAGCTCGCATGGCCGACGTCATCAACAACCGCTGGGTACTCGACGCCACCTTCCGCGGCCACTATGCAGCCGACACCATGGAGGCTGCGACCAAGCTGGCCCATATCGCCGGCGGCGAGCTCGACGTCCGCGACGAGGACATCGCCGCGCTGACCGCCGCGCTCCCCTACAACGATTGCCTGGGCGTCAACACCTACAAGTGCCAGTTCCTGCGTGCCGCCGAGGGCGAAAACGACATCAACCACAATGGCACCGGCGACAAGGGCTCCTCGCGCTGGTTCCTCAAGGGCGTAGGTGAGTCATGCGTGCGCGAAGGCGTACCCACCACCGATTGGGACTGGATTATCTATCCCGAGGGTCTCTACGACCTGCTGCTGCGCATTAAGAACGATTACCCCAACTACAAGAAGATCTACATCACCGAGAACGGCATGGGCTATAAGGACGACTTTGAGGACGGCTTTATCGACGACGCCCCTCGCATCGATTACATGCGCCAGCATCTCGCGTGGATCCTCAAGGCGATCGACGGCGGTGTGAACGTCGACGGCTACTTTGTGTGGTCGCTGCAGGACCAGTTCTCCTGGACCAACGGCTATAACAAGCGCTACGGCCTGTTCTACATCGACTTTGAGACCCAGAAGCGCTATCCCAAGGCAAGCGCGTACTGGTACAAGAACGTCGCGGAGACCGGCCTGCTCATGGCCTAGTTTCCGCCGCGCACCCTCTGTCTGCCGCATGCGAATCCCTCCGCGGGTTCGCATGCGGCCTTTTTGTTTTGACTCGGCCCGAGCAGGCCGTTTGTCTCGATCTGTAACATCTAGCAGGGGTTTTCGGTCCTACCTGTTACAGATCAAAACAAACGAGCGGCCCGAACTTTAAGATCTCGATCTGTAACACGTAACCGAGTATTTCGGCCCTACCTGTTACAGATCGAGACAAACGGGTAGCCCGAAGCAGAATATCTCAATCTGTAACATCGAGCCGGGTTTTCGGTCCCAGCTGTTACAGATCGAGACAATTCGGCGGCGCCGATTATTCGATACGGCATGGTACAATTGTGTCCCAACGCAAAGGAGGTACCCATGTCAGCTTGTGTGCCCGTCCGAGATATGAAGGACACTGCTGCATTCACCACGCTTGTTGAGTCTGAGCGCGACGTCACCGTAACTAAGAACGGCTACGAGGCCATGCACTGCATCAGCAGCGACCAGTATCGCCTCATGCAAGAAGAAATCGCCAAGGCAAAACTGCTGTCTCGCATGATGATGGCAGAAGACGAAATATCGCAAGGCGACTACAGCGACTACGAATCCTTCGCGGCTTCGATACGAGACAAATATGACCTATAACGTCGTAATCCTCAAAAGCGCGCGGTATGAGTACGAGAGTATTGTCGGATACCTTGCTCAAATCCTCAAGAATCCGCGTGCAGCAGGCAATTTTGTCGCTGAGTTTGAATATCAGCTTGACCTGCTTCGCGAGCAGCCTCTTTTACGTCCCCTCTCGCACATGCAAGAGCTGGCGGCACGCAATTATCGATCGTTTCCCGTCAACAACTACGTGTGCCTTTATAAGTTTGAGCACGAAACAATCTATATCGCTCACATCTTTCATCAGTCACAGGACTACGCCCGCCTGGTCTAACCCACAAGCTGAATACTTGGCCCGAGCACATTTGCGCGTCAACGTGAAGCGGTAATCCCCGCGCCGACAGGGGGCAGAAGTATCGCCTGCAGCGTTAGTTAGCAGATGACCTGCGTATGCTCCTCGATGGCGGCACGATTCTCGGCGGCGATACCCGGTTCGCACACCACGGCATCCAGGCTGTCCAAGCGACAGAAGGTGTAGAAGTCGCGCTTGCCGATCTTGCTGGAATCGGCGATCAGATAGCGTGAGTCGGCCTTGCTAAAGGCGAGCTGCTGGATACGGCCCTCGTCCATGTTGGACGTAGATACGTCGCCATCCAGAATGCCGTTGGCGCCGATAAACGCCGCGTCGATGCCCAACGCACGCAGGGTATCCTCGGCCGTTGGTCCCACAAAAGCGGCGGTGCGGCGACGGTACATACCGCCCACGAGGCACAGGTCGCAGTCTTCGCGCGCCTCGAGCAGGTTAAACACCGAAAGCGAGTTGGTCACAATGCGCAGGCGACACGCCGGCAGCATCGAGGCCATCTGTTCCACCGTAGTGCCCGTACCCAAAAAGATGGTCGAGCCCTCCTCGATAAGCTCCACAGCACGGCGCGCAATCTGCAGCTTTTCCTCGGCATGCTTAGTGCGCTTTTCGCTGTGCGAATACTCATGGCGCAACATGGCATGGGGACGTCCCTGTGCGCTACGGGCGCCACCGTGCACGCGCTCGATCTCGCCCAGGCTCGCAAGTTCTTCGAGGTCGCGGCGAATCGTCATATCCGAAACGCCCAGCGCATCCGAAATCTCCTTGACCGAAACCGTGCCCTGCTCTTCGAGCAGCTGACGAACCTTATCCTGTCGCTCTGCCTTAATCACGATGAATCCTCGCCGTTCTTTGCGCGCATATCATTCAAACAGTAACGAACAAATTGTATCAGACTCGTGCGCGTCAAAAATGAACACCCGCACAGCTCCAATCATCACTTTTTTGAGAAAAATACCCCCTGCTTTAGTGGGGTGTAGTGATAATCTCACCTGTTCGCGCTACAGTTTGTCCGAAATACCTCGATGTTAGGAACCAAATGATCACTTCCGAGCTTTTCGGCACCGCGCCGTGCGGCACCTCCGTTCATCGTTATACCCTCAACGGGCCCGAGATCTGCGTTCGCATTATGGACTATGGCGCCACCGTGCTGGGTATCGATGTGCCCGATATTCCCGGCAACGTGCGCGATGTGGTGCTGGGCTTCGATAAGCTCGAGGATTACTTTGACAACCCCGCCTGCTTTGGCGCGACCATCGGCCCCGTGGCAAACCGCACCGCGGGCGCCACGATCACCATCGACGGCACGGACTGGCACATGCCGGCCAACGAAGGCGTCAACAACCTGCACAGCGATCTTGAGCATGGTCTGCACAAGCGCGTATGGGACGTTGAGCTCGACGAGACTCACAACGCCGTGCGCATGACCACCTCGCTTAAGGATGGCGAGCTGAGCCTGCCCGGCAACCGAATCTTTACGGCTGTGTTTACCGTTACGCGCACCGGCGTCTTCCGCATCGAGTATGGTTGCGAGAGCGACCGCGCCACCTACGTGTCCATGACCAACCACACGTACTTTAACCTTGCCGGCCATAACGCCGGCATGGACTGTGAGCACTTCTTTATCGCCAACGCTGCCCACTACTTGCCCATTAACGAGCAGAACATCCCCACCGGCGAAATCGCTCCGGTCGAGGGAACACCGTTTGACTTTCGCGAGCTGCGCCCCGTCGCACCCGGCATGGAGGCCGACGACCCGCAGATTAAGCAGGCCCGTGGCTACGATCACTGCCTGTGCATCGATGGCTATCAGTACGGCCGCAACCTGCGTCGCGCCCTACATGTCGAGGAGATGTGGACCGGTCGTGAGCTGGACTACTACACCACCGCCCCGGGCGTGCAACTCTACACCGGCAACTGGCTGGGCGACGAGCACGCCAAGGACGATGCCAACTATGGCTGGGGCGCCGGCTTTGCCCTCGAGGCCGAGATGTACCCCGACACGCCGCACCAGCCGCTGTTCCCGCAGGGCATTGTGGGTCCGGGTCACCCCTACAGCAATATGATCGAATACCACTTTATGAGGCACTAGGCCCACAACGCGACATCTCGCACAGCAACGCCCGCCGGCACCACCGCCAACGGGCGCTGCTTCATGCCTAAATCCTTCTTTTCGATGCCACCGAATTGGTGACATAACAAAACTATGCCGAATTACTACGATGAACCCACTATGTCCGACTACGCGCTGGTTTATAAAAAATTAGCAACTCGTCTACCTGCGGTTTTATTCTCTGCAAATTTGGCATGCTCGGCGATAAGCAATTCATCGTAGTAAACCGGCATAGTTTTGGCGGACAGCGCCACACAGATCCCCTACGAAGGCAAAATGATCCGTTTTCCTCCGTCCCCAAGGGATCAGTTGAACAGATTGCCGATGGGGTCGGGGGCGGAACTGGGGAGATAGCGGATTTCTAGTTCTATGCCGAGCTTTTGCAGCTCTCTGAGAACAGCGACGTCTGTGTCGTCTACGGCAACTGCGGGCGTTGCAGAGCGCTTGCCCTCCCTCGCCCGCATATGGCCGATGCTGATCTTGGTGATCGGCACACCACCCTTAACCAGCGCGAGCGCATCGGCGGGTGAGGCCACCATGATCAGAATCAGTTGGCGCGGCGTTGCAGTATGAATGATATCAATGGTCCTTTGCACCGAGAAAAACCGTGTCCAAACGCCTTCTGGCGCCGCCACCCTCATAGGCGCCCACTTGCGCGAATCCGCCGCAATCTCGTCGTTAACGATCAGGACGAGGTTGGAACCCACAGCCTCGTTCCACAGCTCAACGTCTTGCCCGTAAATGAAACGGTCGTCGATACGTGTAAGAAGGATCCTGGGTTGAGCCATAGCAGCCCCATTCTGTTTGAGACCCGTAAGAGCAAGACATCGCGTCTCCAATATTAGTGCATTTAAAGTGAGAAAAGCCGTCAGAACCCTTGCGCGGATTTGCGATGTCCCGTATCATAGACAGCCGTTGACGCATCAGTTGCGTCATCACATGGCCGCCAGCGTAGCTCAGTTGGTAGAGCACCGCTCTCGTAAAGCGGGGGTCACCGGTTCGAGCCCGGTCGCTGGCTCCATTGCACAAGATAGCCGCCTTCGGGCGGCTTTTTTGTTGCCGATTTTGAGTGCGTGTGCGCCAACCCAAGCGTCGCCACGGCTTCAGCTCCCCTATTCAAAACAGAAAACCCCGCCAAACGTGATTCCCCCAAGAGGAAACACGATTAACGGGGTCGTGGCGTGATTTCCCAAAGGGAATCACGCCATCAGACGAACGACTCAGCCGAGCAGCTCGCTACTCCTCCCAGTAGGCGTCGGCAAGCAACTTAAAGCAGATCTTCTTGACCGGCTGTGCGCCATCGCCCGGGAACTCGAGCGTGGGCATGTGAGGCTCACCGGCAACGAACAGTGCGAACTTGTCGTCGGCAAGATCGCCGGCGATCGAAGCGTCGGAATCGACCAAATCGTAGTCGTCCTTCTCGTCAAACTCCTGGACCAGCGTCAGGCTGCCCGTGGCGACCTTGAAGGCCTCGCGACCCTCGACGTCGACCTGCAGGTCGTGATAGCGCTGATGCGTCTCATAGTGAGCCTCGTCCTCGGGACGCGTCGTGGGAGCCATGACGTTCGCAAAGACCTTGTCGCCCAGAATCGGATGGCTGCCGACCTCGAGCTCCGCCGGGTCGTTCTCCTCGAGCCAGTCGATCAGCACGTCGAGGCCCTTGAGCATTCCGCGATACTCCTCGATATCGCCCAGTGCACCGTAAATCATCTAAATCCCCTCTCGGATCGTTTCTTTGGCGGCTACTCGGCAAACGCGTTACCGACGCTGTTGCCACCCACATACGTCTCGACCAGGCTAAGGTCGGGATTGAACACGACAAAGTCGGCGTCGCGCCCCGGCATAATGCTACCGCACTTGTCATCGGCCCTAACCACAAGCAAGCAAGCGATGCCGGGGCCGACGCCCATGCTCTTACAGCTCGGTCACGACAACGCCGTTGTAGACCTCGTCCCAACGATCCATGACCAGATGGCCGGTCATGGGATCCATGGCGTTGAGCTTGCCGCAGGTGTTGGCGGTACGCAGCACCGTCTCGTCATCCGCGCCAGCAGCGATGGCATGTGCGAAGCCTGCGATAGTGGAGTCACCGGAGCCCGTGGCGTTAACGGCGGGGATATCGGGCGTCTTGGCGCGGAACGCACGTCCGTTGTGGAAGCCAACGGAGCCGGCAGCGCCCATGGACACGACGACCCAAGGAATATCGGAGAAGCGGGCATCAGAGGCGAGCGCGGCGCGGAGCTTGTCCACATCGTCGGTGGTAAAGCCCGTGCCCAGAAGGCCGTTGATCTCGGTCAGGTTAGGCTTAACCAGCTCTGGCTTAATTTCGGACTTAAGGGCGGCCTCGAGCGAAGCACCCGAGGTATCGAGCAGCACCTTGGCACCGGCGTTCTCGGCAATGCCCGTGATCTTGGCGTAGTAGTCCGCCTCGACGCCGCGGGGCAGCGAACCCGAGATGGTGACGACATCGGCCTTGCCCGCAAGCTCGATAAACTTGGCGGTAAAGGCATCGAGCTCCTCGGGGGCAATCGTCGGGCCGCTCTCGAGCAGCTCGGTCTGGTTGCCGGCGTGGAGGATGTTGAGGCAAATACGGGTCTCGCCCTTGATGGGCACAAAGTCGTTGTTAATACCGTTGGCGTCCATGAGCTCGGCCATATAGGCGCCCATATGACCACCAAGCAAGCCGGTTGCCACGACATCGTCGCCCAGCTGGCCCAGGACGCGGGCCACGTTGAGGCCCTTACCGCCGGCGGTCTTTTCGGGCGTCACGCGGTTGACGTCGTCGATAATGAGCTCATCGAGCTGATAGCGCGTATCGACGGACGGGTTCATCGTAACGGTGAGGATCATTTCTAGCTCCTTATCTCGCAGGCTCCTTATGCCTTGCAAAACGAATTGGCTACATGCGACTACAGAATCTCGATTGTGAACGAGCGCACGATGGTTTCTTTGGGCTTGGCGATAAGGCAGCCGCGCTTGTGCTCAAGCACGTCGTCCTCATCGGAGCAGGTCGAAAGACCGCCCCAGGGCTCAACTGCCACAAAATCACCCTCGGGCTTGCTCCACACAATGAGGTACGGGAAGCCCTCAAAGCTCAGGCGGACGCCCTTGTCCTCGCCCTTTTTGGAAAGCGTGACCTGACGGCTCTCGAGCACGTCAAAGATGGTCTCCGCAAAATCGAAGAGCTCATGTGACAGAGGCAGCGTCTTTCCCACCATGGGGTTCTTGGAGCGATTGGTCACGTCAATCAAGCCAGTCGAGGGGACGGCGGTGCAGAGCTCCGCAGCCTCGTCCTTCTCAAAGCGCAACTCGTAGTCCGTATAGGCCTCGCCCTCATCGAGCGGACACCTAAAGCCGGGATGACCGCCAATAAAGAACGGCATGTCCTCGGTGCCCTCGTTGGTGACCTCATAGGAAACGCGCACGGCAGCGTCCTCGAGCGTATAGCGGGCGACAAGCTTAAACGGATACGGATAATCGCTCAGCAGCGCGGCGTTATCCTCCGAAGCCAGGCACATCGCCAGCTCGTTCTCGCTCTGGCTCAGCAGCTTCCACTCCTGTTTGCGCGCAAACCCATGGCGAGCGAGCTTTACATGATGCCCGGCAAACGTCATGGCGTTGTTATCGCGCAAGCCTCCGCAAATCGGGAAGCAAATCGGAGCCTGGCCGGACCACACGGCGGGATCGCCCTGCCACAGATACTCGCGACCTCCGGCCTCGATCGAGGTAAACGAACCACCAGCCGTGGACACCTTAATAGAAATCGAATCGTTGGAGAGAGCGTATTCCATTGCCCATCCTTTCGAACAACTGCTTTTTGCTCGCAAGTACCCGTCTCGGCCCTGACCAAAGGACAAACCCGCACGTTCTTCGATGCGTCCGGTATCCCAGCCATGTAACGGGGTACCATACAGACATTGATGCAATTACAGCTGAAAGGCCTTCTTATGCGAACCATCATCCTCTACGCCTCGCGCCATCACGGCAATACGAAAAAGCTCGTGGACGCCATCGTCGAGGCGCACCCCGAGATCGATACCCTCGACGTGAAGTCACTCGGCAAAAACGAGTACCCCAACCTGCACGAATATCATCTAATCGGCGTCGCCACGGGCATCTATTACTCCGAGATCGACAAGGATATGGCACGTGTACTGACCAACGTGCTGCAGCCGCAGGACAAGGTGTTTGGCCTTATGACCTACGGTGGCAAAAACAAGTGGTACGGCAAGGATATCGATGGCATCTGCCGCATGAGGCAGGCCATCTTTATGGGTGTCTACGGCTGCCCCGGCTTTGATACGTGGGGGCCGTTCAAACTCGCCGGCGGTGTCCAAAAGGGACACCCGACCGCTGAGGAAATTAAGGGCGCCGTCGACTTCTTCGACAAGATCGAAGATGAGTACGGCGATATCATCGTCGAAGAGTACGCCAAACGTGAGAAGCGTCTAGCATACGAGAAGGAGCATCCTGCAGGAGGCCTGGTGGCCGGCGTTAAGCGCACGGCAAAGAAGATCGCTAACAAGCTGTAACTGTGAAGGTGCTTTTGAGCGTTTAACCCATACGGCGGGTCCGAGCAGATTCGGGCCCGCCGTCTTTTTCTATCGTTACTCGGTAAAGGCGTTGCCGACGCTCTGGCCGCCAACATACGTCTCGACGAGGGTAAGCTCATGGTCGAACACGACAAAGTCGGCGTCGCGACCCGGCATGATGCTGCCGCACTTATCCTCGATGTGCGCGGAGCGTGCCGGCACCTCGGTTGCCATGCGAATGGCGATATCGGCGCTGGCGATGCCCCAGTCAACGATGTTCTTGACGCCCTGGGCAAGCGTGAGCACCGAGCCGGCAATGCTCTTGCCGTCGGCGAGCCAGCACAGGTTGTCCTTCATGATGACGTCCATGCCACCACTGGTGTAGCTGCCCTCGGGCATGCCGCCGCAGCACAGGCAGTCAGTGATGAGCACCGTGTGTTGCCAGCCCTTTGCCTGCAGCAGCGCCTTGATGGCGGCAGGGTTAACGTGCTTGCCGTCACAGATGATCTCGGCGTAGGTCTCGGGCGTGGACATGGCAGCGCCCACGACACCGGGCTCACGGTGATGCAGCCCGCGCTGACCGTTATAGGTATGCGTAAAGCAGCTGGCGCCAGCATTGATGGCGGCAGCACACTCATCATAGGTGGCATCAGAGTGGCCAATGCAGGTCACGACGCCCTTTGCGCTCAGAGCCGCGGCGTAAGCAGCGGCACCGTCGCGCTCGGCCGCCATGGCGCTCTTGACGATGCGACCACCCGCAGCCTCCTGCCACTGATCGAAGACCTCCTCGGAGGGGTCGATAAGATAAGCGGGGTTCTGCGCGCCCACGTGCTTCATGGTAAAGAAGGGGCCCTCCAGGTAGATGCCCTGAATGCGAGCACCGCAGAAGTCGGGGCCGCGACCCTCGTCCGCCTGAGCGATGGCGGCGCAGGCGTCCTTGATCTGCTCGACGCCATCGGTGAACGTCGTGGGCAGCCAGCTGGTGGTGCCGCGACGGGCGAGCTCGGTCGAGCTGATATCGATGCCCTCGGGATCGTTATCGGTAGTTGAGTGGTTGTAGAAGCCATGGATGTGAGTATCGACCATACCCGGTGCGATCCACGATCCCGTGTAGTCCTTAATCTCGCAAGAGGGCTCGTCGGCCTGCCAGGCGCCAAAGACGCCATCCTCGACCATAAGATAGCCGCCCAGTTGCGGGCCTGCCGGCAAGAAGAACTTGTCAGCCTTAATTGCGTACGTGCTCATATGCACTCCTTGCTTCTAAAGCAGTTGACTGTAGTGATGCTTATACCCAGCTCACGTAAAACAAAAAGCGCCCGCCCGCCGTTATGAGCGGACGGGCGCCCTTACAGGGGGACGCGATTAAGCGGTGAAGGGGTGAATCGTCACGCCCTTAACCACGCGGTTGACCGTGCCGGTGGGGCTCGGCGTATCGGGCGTGTTGCCCACGCGCACGGAGTTGAGCAGGCTGATAGCCTGGGCAAACATCACGAACGGCAGAGCAAGGTAGCCCTCGGGAAGTGCCTCGTAGCCCTTAAAGGTGAAGGACTCACCCTCATAGACGGTGGCACCTTCCTGCTGAACGGCGATGGTGTGCTGAGCGATCTCGTCGCCACCGATCTCGTTGAGGATGTCGATGTCGTACTGACGGGTGTAGGCGTCGTTATTGACGAACACGAAGACGAGCGTCTTATCGTCGACGAAGGACTTAGGTCCGTGACGATAGCCCATGGAGGTGTCGTAGGAAGTAGCGACCAGACCGTGAGCGAGCTCAAGGATCTTGAGCTGGCTCTCCTGGGCAAGGCCACCGAAGGAGCCAGAACCCAAGTAGGTCACGCGGTTGAAGTCGCCAGCCAGGTAATCGGCGATCTCGGGCTCACGGGAGATGACCTCCTCGCCCATCTTGGCAATCGTCTCGACCCACTCGGCCTTCTGCTCGTCAGAGGCAGTGTCGAAAATAAGGGTGGAGAGCAGGGTCATGCAGGAATAAGAACCGGTCATGGCGAAGCCCTTGTCGTTGGCGCGCGGAATGAGCAGCGTCAGCGCGTTGGGATCATCGGCAGACTCGACGGCGAGCTTGCCCTCGGGAGCGCAAGTGATGTTGAGGAACTTGACGTTGTGGACGAGCTCCTTGGCAACGGCAACGGCGGCAAGGCTCTCGGGGCTGTTGCCAGAGCGGGCAAAGGAAACCACGAGCGTGGGATCCTCGGCGCGCAGGAAGTCGCGCGGGGCGCTCACGATGTCGGTCGTGGCGATGGGCTTAAAGTCGTAGAGATCAGTGTTACCAGCGTGACGCAGGTACGGGGCGCAGGTATCGCCAACGTAGTCGGACGTACCGGCACCGGTGAAGACAACGGACAGACGACCCTCGCCCATAGCGCGAGCCTCGGCCAGGAAGGCCTCGATGGCCTCCTTGTTCTCGCGATAGATGTTGAGCGTATCACGCCAAAGCTCGGGCTGCTGAGCAATCTCGGCCGTGGTGATCTGGGCGCCAAGCTCGGTGAGCTCCTCGACACTCTTCTCGAACATTTTTAATACCTCTCTCTAGAAGTAATCCTCTGACGTGCAATTATACACTTCGGTTGGTTATCTGGTAGTAACCAGTTAAATGCAAAGAATCATCATATGGAAACGATGCGAGCACTAGTCGCTACGCTGGTGGTAAACCTTGTATTTAAACTGATCGGCACGAGCAACCGAGAGTGTGTACTCCACAACCTCGTTTGACTCGTTATACGTAGTCCTGACCAAATCGAGCACAGGCGAGCCCTCGACAATTCCCAAAAGGTGGGCGTCGGTGGGACGGGCTATGCTCGCATAGAACTCCTCTTCGGCCACGCGTATCTTTTGCTGAAAGTCTTGCTCAATCACATCGTAAAGCGGCTTACGCTCCAGCAGCGGTCGCTTTAGGGACAGAAATTGACGAACTGGTAGATAGCTGCGTTCGACCATCATGGGCATGTTGTCGGCAGAACGAAGGCGCTTGAGCTTAAAAATGCGATCACCGATGCGCAATCCCATATGCTCGGCCAGATTCTTATCGGCCTCCATCTCGCAAAACTCGAGAATCGTGGTCTCGGGTTCTCGACCCATCGCGCGCATCTGCTCGGTAAAGCTGTAGGACTGCATAAGATTGGTTGCTTTTGCCGAACGGTCGGTCACAAAGGTACCGCGACCGTGCTGCCGAACCACCAGTCCTAAACGCTCCAGTTCCTGCAGAGCCAGGCGTACCGTAGTGCGCGAGAGACCATAGCGCTCCGAAAGTTCGCGCTCGGAAGGAATCATGTCACCGGCGCGATATTCATGGTCAATCTTTTCGGTCAGAATATCGACCAGCTGATCGTACAGCGGTTGCTTACGCGCTCCGATCGCCATCCTATCCTCCCTTTTGCTCGAATTCGGCTAACTACCTAGGGTGTTTAGCATTATCTGTCTGCCACACCCGAATCATCAAGAAAACAAAAGCCGCGCGCTCTTTCGAGCACGCGGCTTTTAACATACACATGGCTTAAGGGGTCGGGGTGTGAGCCGCGTAGGGACACACCCCTCAAGCTAGAGCCTTACCAGATGCTCGGCCAGAGACCAAGCGGGCCAGCGCCCAGGATGCCAAGGACGAAGAGCAGGAGAATGCCCTTGGTCGGGGTCCAGCTGTGCTTAGCGAACATGTAGTAAAGCAGCAGCGTAAGCATAAGCGGGACGAGCTTCGGGACGATGGTGTTGAGGGTGTCGGCAACAGAGAAGTTGACCGGATCCTCGGTAACGGTGCCGTAGGTAACGGACTCCATGCCGTTGCCCAGATCGGTGACGCCGCACTCGACAGGGTTGCCGTCGGCATCGGTGGCGGTGAGGGCGTCGCCGTCCTCATTAGTCATGGCGATGGTACCGGCCTCAGCGGTCTCGGTATCGATGCCCTCCATACCGGTGAAGTTCTCGGCCTCCTTCTCGGAGACGATCACGGTAGTGGCGGAGAGGCCACGGGTGGTGCCGTTGGGGATCTCGAGGTTGATCTGGGTGCCACCCATGGTGACGACCAGGCAACCGACGACGAAGACGCCCATGATGGAAGCGGCACGCGTGAAGGCCTGCATGTTGGCGGTCAGAGCGTCAATAGCGCTGGTGCCAAGCTTGTAGGACCAGTTCATGAGCCAGAAGCGCAGAGCGAACTGGACGGCGTTGAAGATCACCAGGAAGATGATCGGCGCAGCGGCGTTGCCGTTGATGGCCATGTTGGAGGTGATGCCGGCCGTGATAGGCACGAGCGTCAGCCAGAACAGGGCGTCACCGATACCACCGAGCGGGCCCATTGCGGCGACGCGGACGGCGCGGATCGTGGGGATGTCAACCTTGTTCTGCTCGAGCGAAAGCACGATGCCCATAACAAAGGTGACGAGGAACGGGTGGGTGTTGAAGAACTCCAGGTTGTGGCTCATGGAAGCCGCGAGGTCGTTCTTGTTGGTGTGGATCTTCTCCAGACCGGGGATGATGGAGTAAAGCCAGCCAGCGGCCTGCATGCGCTCGTAGTTGAACGATGCCTGCAGGAAGCAGGAGCGCCAAGCCATCTTGTTGAGGGTCTTCTGGTCGAGCTGCGGAGCAGGAGTGAGATCCTCGTAGTGCTCCGGGATCACATACTCATTAGATGCCATCTTCGAAGTCACCTCCGTCAGAAACAGCTGCACCCTTCAGCTCGGTCTGCTGCTGGAAGTCCCAGAAAGCGATGCCGAAGCCGATGAGAGCGAGGATGAGCAGAGCAGGGGTTGCCAGCGAATCGTTGGCAACGGTGATGAGCGCGAGGCCGAAGCCCATGAGGAAGAAGCCCCACATATCGCGGTTCATCATAACCTTGAGCAGGACGGCGAAGCCGACGAAGCGCATCATGCCGCCTGCAGCGGACAGACCGGTCTGCAGCCAAGTCGGGATGGCAGAAGCGATGGTCTGACCGATGGTAGCGCCAGCGATGAAGAACAGGGTGACGACGACAGCGAAGATCAGGCCGAGCAGAGCCATGGCGAAGTAGTTCAGGCGCTCGATGCCCTTGGTGTCCGCGTTGTGAGCCATGTTATCGGCCGTGGACATAAGCGGGGACATAAGCGTGAAGACCAGGGTAACGCCAAGCTGGCCAAGCAGAGCGAACGGAATGGCGAGGCCGACTGCCGCGTTGGGCTCGAGGCCCGTGGCGATAGCGAGAATGGCTGCCATGATGCCGCCGATGACGGCGTTAGGCGGCTGAGCGCCTCCGATCGGCATGTTGCCGATCGTCATGAGCTGATAGGTACCACCCACGAGAAGACCGGTGTTGAGGTCGCCAAGGATAAGACCGATGACGGCGCCGGTGACGATGGGCTGATAGAGAGACTCGAGGAAGTCAAACTGGTCGATTGCCGCGATGAACGTAACAACGAAGACCAGAGCGATCTGGATGATCGAGTATTCCATCTTGCTCCTCCTTTCAAAATGTATGTACGCACTTTGGATATCACGTACAGAACGTCAGGGTTTCACTCCTGACAACGTGGATCACGAGGATTACGAGAAGAGCTTGCTCGTGTCCTCAACAGGCGTGCTCGGAACGCGCCTGATCTCCAACTCCACCCCCAATTCCTGCAGCTCTTTAAACGCAGCGACATCCTCGTCGTTAACTGCGACGGAGGTGGCGACTTGGCGCTTTCCTTCCGACATGTGCATGTTGCCGATGTTTACCTTCTTTATAGGCACACCGCCCTTGACGAGCGTAAGCACGTCTTCCGGTGTTTCGGCCACGATGAAGATCTTCTGGCGCGGGCTCGCCTTGCCAATGACGTCGATGGTCTTCTGCAGGGAGAAGAAACGCGTAGCGACGCCGGCGGGAGCGGCCATCTTCATGAGGTTCTGGCGCATGGTGTTGGACGCCACGTCGTCGTTGGCGACGAGGATGAGGTTGGAGCCCAGAGTGGAGTTCCACTGGGTGGCAACCTGACCATGAACCAGTCGGTTATCGATGCGGGTAAGAAGAATGTTGGGTTCTGCCATGTTGATCAGCTTCCTTTCGATATTTGCTGACGACAGTTACTTGATCTCCTGAATCGCGTAACGCGAAACATCTACGACGGCTCCGGATCGGACTTTGATCTGGACCTTCTCGCCTTCGATGCCTTTGACGGTTCCGTAGATACCGCCGGCGAAAAGAACCTCCTGACCCGGCTTGAGCTCGGTGTGCAGCTCCTTGAAGTACTTCTGCTTCTTCTTCATGTTGATTTGCGACCAGATGGTGTAAATCAAGCCCATGATGACAAGCAGGCCTAAAAGGGCAACCGAGGAGCTCAGGACGTTGGCTCCGAAATCGGCCATTAGATGCCGTCCTCGTCGCCGAAGATATCCTCTTCCTCGGAGCCGGCAACGGATGCGACCGTCTGGGCGGTGACGCCCGTCTGGCCAACGGTCACGGCCTGCTCGCCAAGCTCGGCGAGCGTGGCATTGCCGCGGAGGAACAGAAGCTCAATAACCATGGGGAGGTTAGTGCCGGTCAGAACCTCGACGTTGTCGACATCCTGGGCAATCATCATCGACTGGTTGAACGGGGTGCCGCCAAGCAGGTCGGTAAAGACGAGCACGCCATCGCACTCCTCGCGCATGGCGGTAATAGCGGCGCGGAGATCCTCACCGTAGGATGCGGCCTGGTCGCCCTCAAAAGGAACGACGGTAAAAGCAGGCTGGTCGCCGGCAACCATAGCGATAGCGCTTGCAAGGCCGGGTGCGAACTGTCCATGCCCGGTAAGAATAAAGCCAACCATTCAAATTTCCCTTCCGAAGGTGTGTACGATCTGAGTCCGATGATTTTCGGAAGCCAGCGGGCACTCGCCCTTAAAGCTTCTTAGAAAGCGTTCTTTGAAGACCAGTGGTTTCTAAACTGGTAGTAACCACGTGACGTGTTGTTGTCACTATATCACCCCAGAAGAGGTCGCTTTCGTTGATTCATACGGTAAAACGTTTTTGCACCGCTCACGGTTAAAATTCGACCGTTTACCGCTCGTTAACACTTCTACCTGCGGGTTTGAAACCGTTTCGAAATGCTTTGGCAAAAGATCGGAACTTTTTTTGTGTCTAAACAACGCAGGGTGGCTAAAAATGGCGTGTAGAAAAAATGCAGGTCATTGTGAAGATTTGTGAATTGGTCTTTTTAACTTAATACCAGTTAGAACCAGTTTAGAAATTATCGGTGAACGGTAGTTTTTGACCGTTCACCGATAATTTGCATTCGTTTACGACCGTTTTCCTAGATGAATTAGGGAGACCCGATGAAGCACTTGCGCAGGCGCAAGTCCTACCCTAGTGGTCTCGGTAACAAAAAGCCCGCTAGAACGATGTCTGAACTGCGTCCCAAATCTTGGACGCCCTAAATAGCGACTAGGCCGCGAGGGCCTGATTCCGGAACTCCTCCGGGGTCAGGCCCTTCAATCTTACCTGCCTCCGGCGCGTGTTCCAGTGGACTATATATTCCTCCAGGTCGCGTTTGAAATCCTCGAACGTCTTCCACTCGCGGCCCCGGTAGAACTCGTCCTTGACGTGGCCGAAGAGCTGCTCGGTGGCGGCGTTGTCGATGCAGTTCGCCTTCCTGGACATGCTCTGGACGATGCCGGCGGCCTCGAGCCTAGATGTGTACGAGGCGTGCTGGTACTGCCAGCCCCGGTCCGAGTGCATGGTCGGGGCGGCGCCCTCGGGGATCTTGGACAGCAGCTCGTCGAGCATCCTCACCTGCTGTGCCATGTCGGGCGTGGTCGATATGTCGCTCGCCACGATCTCCTTGGTGCAGAAGTCCAGCGTCGGGGCCCAGTAGGCCTTGCCGCCCGCCACCTTGAACTCGGTGACGTCCGTTCCCAGCTTCCGCC
>NZ_JBBNGA010000012.1:0-70281 GCF_040095305.1 Collinsella sp. CLA-AA-H167 | reverse complement strand
CAACTCTCCGATCAGGTTCCTCTCCGCCACGGCCCGCTCCTCCCGAAAGCATCGTTCGCTCGTCGATCGAAGCGTAAGCCCCGGCGTTGGTGGAAATGGTGAAAATGCGTTGGCGCAAATGGCGGGACTGCGTTGGCATGATTGGTTGTTGAGCGTTGGTCAAAATGGTTGTTTTTACAGTAGCGCTAACAAGAGGTTCCCGTAAGCGAGATCGCATATGTCTTCGACTACATAAGCGTGAGCGCCGCCCCGGCGCGAGAAGAGCGCCTCGGCTCCTCGGACCTCCTGCTCGACGAGTGACCTTCCCCGCGCCGCCGCAAGCTGACCGCGCGTCCTCAATAATCCGATAACCCCTTGCCCGGCGCGAATCCGGATAGTGCCGAGGCAGTACCGAACGCAAAACTTCATTTGATAGGAGCAAACATGAGTGTTGTTATGGCACGAATCGACAATCGCCTGCTTCACGGCATCATCGTGACGCAGTGGGCCCCGGTGTCGGGCGCGACCCGAGTCATGGTCATCGACGACAAGGTCGCCGGCGACGAGGTCCTGAAGTCCACCATGAGGATGGCGCGCCCCGCGGGCATGGCCGTTTCGATCATCTCCGAGCAGACCGCGCTCAAGAACTTCGCCGCGGGCAAGTACGACCGCGAGAAGGTCTTCGTCATCGCCAAGGAGCCCGAGACGATGCTTCGCCTGGTCGAGTCGGGCGTCGAGCTCCCGTCGCTAGTCGTCGGCGGCTCGCTCGTCAAGGAGGACGGCATCCAGCTCACCCAGCGCGCCTACGCCTCCGCCGAGAACGTCCAGAGCTACAAGGCGCTCATCGCCCGTGGCGTCAAGGTGACGGCCCAGTTCGTGCCCGCCGACAAGCCCGTCTCCGTCGCAGACCTCATCTAAGGGGGAAATATGGTCAACTTCACTATCCTGCAGGTCGTCCTTTTGACCCTGCTGGCCTTCATCAAGCACGTGGACTACTACGGCATCCCGATGATCTTCGTCAATTACGCCGTTTTCTGGGGCCTCATCACCGGAGTCGTCATGGGCGACTGGAAGACCGGCCTTGTCATCGGCGGCACCATTCAGCTCATGCAGCTCGGCGTCGCGGGCTTCGGCGGCTCCTCCATTCCCGACTACGGCACGATGGCCATCATCGCCACCGCCTACGGCGTGACCCTGGGCTCCGACACGGGCCTCGCCATCGGCCTGCCGGTCGGCATGCTCGGCATCCAGCTCGACGTCGTCGCCAAGATTCTCAACGGCTTTGTCGTCGAGAAGTCCCAGAAGTTCTGCAACGAGGGTAAGTTCAATCAGATGAACGCCATCCTGTGGGTCTGTCCCGCGCTCTTCGGCCTGTGCGCCGCCCTGCCCGTCTTTGTCTCCGTGACGCTCGGCCAGCCCGCCGTCAACTGGCTCCTCGAGGTCATGCCCCAGTGGTTCCTCTCCGGCCTCACCCTCGCCGGCAAGATGCTCCCGGCCGTCGGTATCGCCATGCTGCTCCGCTACATGCCAACCGCCAAGTACTTCCAGTACCTGCTCGCCGGCTTCTTCCTCTCGGCCTTCCTGAACGTGCCCATCATCGGCGCCGCCATCGTCGGCGTTGCCCTCGCGATTGCGTTCTACCAGCGTGCCGAGAGGGACACCGAGCTCGCCGCCCACGCTTCCGCAGACGCCTTCATCGGAGAGGATGAGTAACCATGGAAAACGAGAACATCACCGCCGTCGCCGAGGGCAAGCCCTCCGGCTACAAGGTCACCAAGAAGGACCTGCGCAACGCGAACTGGCGCTGGCTCATGAGCGTGTGCACCTTCAACTACCAGACCCAGCAGGGCGCCTCAGTCGCCTACGCCCTCTCGCCGGTCCTGAGGAAGATCTACACGAACGACGAGGACTATAAGCAAGCGCTCAACAACCACTTCCGCTACTACAACACCCAGCCTTGGCTCGCCGCCATCATCCTTGGCGCCTGCGTGGCCATGGAGGAGCGCGACGGCCTAGCGGCGGCGGACGCCGTCCAAGACCTGAAGATCGGCACCATGGGACCGCTCGCCGGCGTCGGTGACTCCCTGCTCATGACCATGATCCCGACCATCATGGGCTCCATCGCCGCCTACATGGCCATCGAGGGCAACCCCGTGGGAGCCGGCATCTGGTTCGCGCTCATCCTGGCCATCTTCTGGGTCCGCATGCACGCCCTCGAGTTCGGCTACAAGCAGGGCGTGAAGCTCGTCACCGACTTCAGCGAGAAGCTTCCCAACCTCACTGCCGCCGCCTCCGTGCTCGGCCTCACCGTGGTCGGCTGCCTCATCGCCTCGGTCATCGGCGTCACCTGCCCGATTAGCTTCAGCTTCGGCGACGTCGCGATGGAGATTCAGCCGCTGCTCGACAAGATCCTGCCTGCCATGATCCCCGCCGCCATCACGGGAAGCGCGTATTACCTTCTTACCAAGAAGAACGCGAGCATGACGGCCCTCATCCTCGTGGTGATCGTCCTCGCGATGGTCGCCTCCGCCGCCGGCATCCTCGCCTAGCTTCGACCCAAGAGATTGGTGAATCAATGAGAAAGATAGTTGTGGCGAGCCATTCCCTTCTCGCCCAGGGCTTCAAGGACACCCTCGAGTTCCTTACGGGTAAGGGCGACGCCGTCAACGCCGTGTGCGCCTACGTGAACGACAACGGCGAGGGGCTCGACGCGGCGGTCGAGGCGGCTCTTTCGGGCACTGACGAGGTCGTCGTCCTCACCGACGCGTACGGCGGCAGCGTGAACCAGCGCTTTTCCCGCTTCGCCTCCGACCGGATCCACGTGATCGCGGGTGTCAACCTCCCGCTCGCCATGACGGTCGCGCTCGCGCGCCCCGACGAGAAACTCGACTTCGACGCCCTCGTCAACGAGGCGCGCCAGCAGATCATCTACGTGAACGGTGCCAGTTCCGCCGAGTGCGACGACGACGAATAGAGGAGGTCGACGATGAGAGAGTTCCTTAAGGACGTGTGGATGCACGGCGGTGAGGAAAGCCGCGCCATCACCCCCGAGAACATCACGGGCGAGAAGGGCCGCGCCGCCATGTCGGCCAGCCACCTCGGCGTCGGCCGCAAGGGCTCGTGCTGCGTGCCCCTTGAGTCCGGCGAGACCATCACGCTCGCGGACATCGAGGGCCCCGGCATCATCCGCCACATCTGGATGACCGTCCCCGACAAGACCGCCGCCGGCAGCTTCGTCATGCGTGACCTCGTGCTGCGCTTCTACTGGGACGACGAGGAGACCCCCTCGGTCGAGTGCCCTGTCGGCGACTTCTTCTGCAACGGCTTCGGTGAGCGCGCCATCGTCAACTCGATGCCCATCTGCGTGAACCCGACGGGCGGCATGAACTGCTACTTCGAGATGCCCTTCAGGAAGCACGCCAAGGTCACGCTTACGAGCGAGCACCCCGGGTTCATTAAGTACATCTTCTACACGTTCAACTACGCGCTCACCGACGTGCCGGACGACGCCATGTACTTCCACGCCCGCTTTAACCGCGAGCGCAGCACCCGCAGGGGCGTCGACTACACCGTGCTCGACGGCGTGCGCGGCAAGGGCTACTACGTCGGCACCTACATGGCCCTGTGCGCCCTGGAGCGCTATTGGTGGGGCGAGGGCGAGATGAAGTTCTTCCTCGACGGCGACGAGGAGTTCCCCACGGTCACCTCGACGGGAGCCGAGGACTACTTCGGCGGTGCCTGGGCCTTCCTCGACAGGCCGCCCCACGCGCTGCCCGAGGCGCAGTGCTTCAACACGCTGTTCGCCGGCTACCCGTACCGCTCGACGCGCGACGCCACGCGCGACCGCTTCAGCGCGGGCAAGCCGAACCCGAATCCGATGCTCGCGACTAACGACGACGCGCTGCCCAGGCACGGCCTCTACAGGTGGCACCTTCCCGACCCGATCTCGTTCAAGGAGGACCTGCGCGTGACGTTCCAGGACCTCGGCAACGACGACATCAAGCTCTACGAGCGCGAGGACGACATCTCCACCGTCGCCTACTGGTACCAAAGCGAGCCGCACGCCGTGCTCGCCCCGTTTGCCGCAAGGCAGGACCGCGTGCCCAGGTAGGGTCGCCTCGAAACAAGCCAACGTTATGGGCGCCCGCGGTTGACCATGACTGCGGGCGTCCCTTTGTAAGGAGGATCACATGAGCGAAAAGCAAATGAGGCTCGGCGCCCTCGAAGCCGGCGGGACCAAGATGGTCTGTGCCGTGGTGTCCGGCGACGGCGAGGTCCTCGACCGTATGGAGACCCCGACGCTTACGCCCGCCGAGACCGTCCCGCAGATGATCGAGTGGTTCACCGCCCGCGATGTGGACGCGTTGGGCATCGGCGCCTTCGGCCCGACCTGCGTCGACCCCAACGACGAGCGCTACGGCTCCATCCTCCAGACGCCCAAGCTCGCGTGGCGAGGCCATGGTCTTCGCGCCGCGTTCGCCGACGCCCTCGGGATTCCGGTGGCCTACGACACGGACGTGAACGTTGCCTGCCTCGGCGAAGTGGTCTTCGGCTGCTGCAAGGGGCTCGAGGACGCCGTCTACGTGACCATCGGCACCGGCGTGGGCGCGGGCGTCATGTGCGCGGGCAGACTCCTTCACGGCATGCTGCACCCCGAGGCCGGTCACATGCTGGTAAGGACCCGTCCCACCGAGGAGGGACGCTGCGTCTGCCCGAGCCACGCGAGCTGTCTCGAGGGGCTCGCCTCCGGCCCCGCCATCGCCGCGCGCTGGGGAAAGCCCGCGGCCGAGCTCGCGGACAACGATGAGGTGTGGGCGCTCGAGGGGGATTATCTGGGGCAGATGTGCGCGAACCTCGTGCTCATGTACTCGCCTCGCCGCATCGTCCTCGGCGGCGGCGTGATGCACCAGGAGCAGCTCTACGGCATCGTCCGCAAGAAGACCCTCGAATATCTGGGTGGCTACATCCAGACCGCCGAGCTTAAGGACATGGAGAGCTACATCTGCGCCCCGGGCTGCGGCGGCGACCAAGGAATCCTCGGCGCGGCCGAGCTGGCAAGAAGGGCGCTCGCGTAACTTGCGCTCTCTCCGCCATACAACGCGTTAAGAAAAGACGAGCGCTTCTTGCCAATTGAGCGGCAAGAAGTGCTCGTCTTTTGCATTTGTTTTTGGGGCAGGACGCCCCGCCTCCGCTAGAGTCCCTGGACCGCCACACCCACGAGGTTTGGACCGGTGTGGACAAGAAGCGCGGGGCTGATGTCGGAGCGGACGACCTCCACCGCGTTGGCCACGCGCTCGCACAGGGCCTGCTCCATGCGGTCGTAGAGGTCGGCGTGGGCCGAGGTGCGGCTCGCGGCAAAGCGCACCTTGGGGTGCTTCTCGACGATGGCGGCGATGAGCTTGACCTCGGTGCGATGCGGTACTTGCACAGCCATTTCGTGTACGCGAGGCTGTTGGCTTTCTGGGCCACAGCAATCACCTCCCCCTAGTATGATGACCTGAACAATCCTCATGCTAGGGGGAAGGTTTTTGTCGCGTAGCGGAAATTGGCCTCCACCCGCTGAGCGGGTGGCTTTCTATGCCGCGCGTGCCGCGCGGCACGGACTAAAGTCCATGAATAAAAACGAGGAAGGCCACGTCCGGCCTCCCTCGCAAAGGGTCTCTGATTACTCCCACTCATTGGGGACAGACTTAAATGAGTGCTCTTGAAATGCCGGCGTCTGGGGACGTTCTTTTTCTGTCTGCAGTTTGGAACGTTCCTTTTCTGTCGGCAGTTTGGGACGGTCCTTAGAGCTGCAGCGCGCCATGAGCGAAGGCGAAGCGGATCATCCTGTCTTTTGAGTTCTAAGCATAAGCCCCTGTCTCTGAGCAATGACCGGTTCGCATTTGTGCGTATTTGCGTGCGTGGGATTGCGTGAATATGTGTATAGATGCGCCGTTTACGGGACAAAAATGACCGTTTAGCGGTGAGATACGCAAAAACGCGCACAGACGCGCGTGTTTGTGCGAATATAGAGCTATCCGAAATGCAAGACGTTCTATGACACAGGAGGCACATATGGTAGATTCCAAGCAGGCTCCACTCGACTCCGCGGCAGCCGCAAAAGCAGCGTTCGCTTCGGTCCAGGACAAGCCATTCCCCGATGATATCTTTACGGCTCCCGAGCTTCGTTGGGCTGTGATCGGGTGCGGCGTTATCGCCAACCAGATGGCCCAGTCTCTCGCTCTTGCCGGCCGCAAGCTTGCGGGCGTCGCCAACCGTACGCTGTCCAAGGCTCAGGCTTTTGCTGAGCAGTATGGCATCGAGAAGGTCTATGAATCGGTTGAGGACCTCTACGCCGATCCGGGCATCGACGCCGTCTATATCACCACGCCGCACAACACGCATATCACCTATCTGCGCGCTGCCCTGGCAGCCGGCAAGCACGTGCTCTGCGAGAAAGCCATTACCCTCAATTCCGCTGAGCTCGACGAGGCGCGTGCCATCGCCGACGAGCACAACGTCGTCCTCATGGACGCCACCACGGTGCTCCACATGCCTTTGTATCAGGAGCTGCGTCGTCGCATGGATGTCGGTGAGTTCGGCCGCATGAATCTCGCTCAGCTCAACTTTGGCAGCTACAAGGAGTACGGCGATCTGACCAATCGCTTCTACAACCGCAACCTTGCTGGCGGTGCCATGCTCGATATTGGCGTGTATGCCCTGTCCGTCATGCGTCTCTTTATGGCCAGCCAGCCCGCTGAGGTCGTTTCACTGGGCAACACCTGTGAGACTGGCGTTGACGTTGCGGGCGGCATCGTCTGCCGCAATGCCGAGCAGCAGCTGGGCGTCGTGAGCCTTACGCTTCACTCCAAGCAGCCCAAGCGCTCGGTCATCAGCTTTGACAAGTGCTACATCGAGGTCAACGAATATCCGCGTGCCGATCACGCGACCATCGTGTGGACTGCCGACGGCTACCGCGAGGAGGTCCACGCTGGCACCGAGGCCTACGCACTGTGCTACGAGATGGCCGATCTTGAGAAGGCCGTTGCCGGCGACGACTCCAAGCGCGAGCTGCTGGATTATGCTTCTGATGTTATGGAGCTTATGACCAAGCTTCGCGCCGACTGGGGAGTCGTGTACCCCGAGGAGGAGTAAGCGATGCTTGCGGAAGATAGGCTCAACGCAATCGTATCGATGGTGCAACAGACGGGCTCGGTTACCGTACCGGAGCTTGCTGAGGCCCTGGGCGTGACGGCGTCTACCATTCGGCGCGACCTGCAGACGCTCAATCGCGCACACCGTATCGCCAAGGTGCACGGTGGGGCGACGAGCCTTGAGCGCGCGCACGTGACGCGCGACCTAACGCTTAATGAGCGCAGCGATCTCCATAACGACGACAAGGAACGTATCTGCGCCCGTGCGGCGGCGCTGGTAGAGCCCGAGAACTTTGTGTACATCGATTCGGGTTCGACGACGCTCAGGCTCATCGAGCATCTTCCGCATCTCGAAGGGGTCACCTATGTGACTGATTCCGTGCTCCATGCTCAGCATCTCGCTTTGCGCGGCATGCGTACCGTGGTGCTGGGCGGCGAGCTCAAACCCGAGACCGAGGCGCTCGTTGGCCCCGATGCCTTGGCAACTCTAGACCGCTACAACTTCAACTGCGGCTTTTGGGGCTCTAACGGCATTGCCGCCGAGCAGGGCTTCACGGCGCCCGATATCGAGGAGGCACAGGTCAAGCGCATCTCGATGCGCCATACGGCCAAACGCTTCGTAATCTCGGATGCCAGCAAATTTGGCATGGTGGCGCCCGTCAAGTTCGCGGACTTCCGCGACGCAACGATTATTACCGCAGGCGAGGTCCCCGCCAAGTACCGGACAATGGACAACGTCGTCACGGTCTAGCGACGGGAAGGCCAAAACCACCACAAAGGGGACAGGCACCTTTGTGGTGGGTCAATGGAAAAGCGGCAACGACCATCCCGGGCGCTGCCACTTTTGTTGTCTACCGGTTTATCTAAATCTGTAACAACCAGACCGTTAAAAGCAGGCTAGATGTTACAGATCGAGATACTTACGAACCGCGCCGTCCCTTTGTCTCAATCTGTAACATCTGGGACTGATTTTGCCGAGTTACTGTTACAGATTGAGATTATTCCCTTGAGGGGATTCGAATGTCTCGATCTGTGACAGATAGACCGGAAAATGGGTTCTAACTGTTACAGATCGAGACGTTTTGGGACCGCGGCTGAGCCATCGCGGCAAAACCATCATAAAGGTGCCTGTTCCCATTGTGGTGGTTTAGGGCTCCCAGGGGCAGGGGGCTTCGATGTGGATGTGCTCGCCGGTTACGGGATGCGTAAAGGACACGCTGTGGGCGTGGAGCATGAGGCCACAAGGACGCGGCGTCCCGTACAGGTCGTCGCCCACCAGGGGATGGCGCTCGCTCGCCAGGTGCACGCGAATCTGGTGTTTGCGGCCGGTGAGCAGCTCGACATCGATATACGAGCGCGTGGGCAGGCCGCGGCGGCTCTTAAGACGCTTGAGCACCTTCACGCGCGTTTGAGACGGCTTGCCGCTGGCGCCGACGCGCATCTTTCGGCTGTCGTGACGGTCGCGGGCGATGGGCTTGTCGATGAGCTTTTCGTTCCAGTCGATCTTGCCCTCGGCGAGCGCCAGGTAGTGCTTTTCGGACGCGTGGTCGATGATCATCTGGTCAAAGGCGGGCTGCGTCTGCTTGTCGAGTGAGAACAGCACCACGCCGGTGGTGTCACGGTCCAGGCGATTGAGCGGCTGCATGTCGGTCGCGGCAAAGCCGTCGCCCATCGCCAGCAGCAGGTCGCTGGCGTAGTCGGTAAGTGTGCGCTCGCCGGTGCCGTCACCGTGGACGATCATGCCGGCGGGCTTGTCGATGGCCATGAGCCAGGCGTCGCAGTAGAGGACTTGAGGTTCTTCGTTCACGTGTAAGCCTTTCGGTTAGCTAATTCCCACAAACATGCAGCCCGAGGTGGCGCCGCGCAGGCGGGCGGCCGGCTTGCGGCCGGCTTGAGCCGCCTCGACAGCGCGACGGACGCGAGCGACGGCACGGCCAATCTCATCGGCCTCGAGCAAGGTTCCGTCGACCATAAGACGGCGCACGCCGGCATCGAGCAGCTGCGGAACTTGCGGCGTGAGGTCGATGGGGTAGGCGTCGTACAGGCGTGAGCGGCCGTGGATGTCGGTACGCACCGGCATGACCTTGCCGTCGATATTCTTGAGCGAGAGCTTGCGGGCACGCAGGCGGCAGTTGGCACAATCGTGGATGCAGCCGTTGGCAACCTGCAGAATGCAATGCTCGCTTGTCATGACGCGCGGGCGGCCAAAGACGGTGATGCCCAGAGCCGCGGGCGCGGCGGTGCCGAGCGAGATAATCTCGTCGAGCGTGATCTCGGGCGAGAGCCAAAACGCACCGGCTCCGCGCTCGGCAAGCGCCTCCATGCAGGGCGTGTTGTGCACCGGCAGGCAAGAGCGAATCTCGGCCGTGGCGCCAACCTGGGCGGCCAGGGCAAGCTCAGAGATGTTGCCAATAGCGACCGTGGCGCCGGCAACAACCCATGGGTCAACGCGGACGTGGTCAACGGCGCGGCAGACCTCATCGAGCACGGGTACGATGCCCTGCTCAAACGTATCGGCGGGGGAGAGCTTGGCCGCATCGAGCGCGTCGGTGGTCATGTAGATGCGCGTTGCACCCTCCGCCCGCGCTGCCTCGGCGGCCTCGAGCGAGGTGACGGTGGCGCAGATCTGCGGCTCATCGCGGTAGTGCTCGGGCACGGGGCGGGAATCACCGGTTACAATCGCCGGCAGCTCGAGCGTTTTCGCGCGCTCCTCGTACGGTGCCAGAATGGCCTCTTCCAGCGCCTTACAAGTGGCGGCGCGCACCTTATGTACGGCGGAGAAACCCATGCCACAGCCCTCATCGAGCGCCACCTCAAAGCTCGCAGCCTCAAAGGGAGAGGAACCCATGCGGCCGACGTGCTCAACCAGATCGGACGCCTCGACCGCACGGGTCTTGGCGGCTTCGACGGTAAAGCCCGTGGCCGTGGCCGTAAGCGAAGGGTCGTCGCAGCAGGTGAGCGTAACGGTAAACGGCTCGCCCAGACGCGCCACGACGGACACATCAACAGCTCGGCGGTGCAGCACATCACGCTTGAGCGCGGCGCCGGCGGCGTCGATGGCACGCTGACTACGAATCACGCGGACGCGGCAGCCCTCGGGCATGCTGCGGGGTACGCGACATTCGATGACTTCACCGGCTGCGGCATCATCGGCGGCAATGGTGGTCAGGAACTGGTCAAACTCGTTATCGTGGCGAAGCTCCAGCAGGTCGCCCTTGCCCACGGGCTCAAACAGCTCAATGCGGGCGATGGCGGCGCGGCGACGGCGGTCGTCGGGCTTGAGGCCGCGCACATCGCGGTTGGCCGGGCGGCTGCCCAGCACCGTGCCCACGATCTGGCCGCGGTTGTTGGAACGCTCATAGCTCATCATCTCGTCGCCCGAGGTGCCGTCCTGATAGGCGTGCGTAAAGTCGCGGTTAAAGCAGCGCTTGAGCTGGCGCTGGCGGGCGGCTTTCTCGTCCTTGGCAACGGTGGTTCCGGCCAGCATGTCATCAATCTGATGACGATACACGTCGACGATGGAATACACGTAATCGGGCGCCTTCATGCGGCCCTCGAGCTTGAGCGACGCAGCGCCGGCGTCATACAGGCGGCGAACAAGTTGTGAGGTGTTGGTGTCACGTGGGCACAGCGCGCGCTCGCGACCGGCAGGGGAGAGCGAGCGACCGTTCTCGTCGATCAGCTCGTAGGGCAAGCGACAGGGCTGGGCGCACATGCCACGGTTGGCCGATCGTCCCGCCATGGCAAAGCTCGAAAGCAGACACAGGCCAGAGTAGCAAAAGCAGATGGCGCCATGGCTAAAGACCTCAAGGTCCACATCGGGCGCGGCATCGTGGATGGCGGCAATCTCGTCGATGGAAAGCTCGCGCGAGAGGGTCACGCGGTCGGCGCCCTGCTCGCGGCACCAAAGGGTTCCGCGGTCGTCGTGGATGTTCGCCTGGGTCGAGATATGCGTCTCGATGCCGGGCATGGTGCGCTTGACCTCAAAGAACAGGCCCCAGTCCTGGATGATGAAGGCGTCGGCGCCCAGCGTGGAGCAGCGATGGATGAGCTGCAACGCATCGCTCATCTCGGATTCCTTGATGACGATGTTGACCGTGACGTAGACGCGCGAGCCGGCCAGGTGCGCGGCGCGGCAGGCCTGCTCAAAGGCCTCGTCGGTAAAGTTGGTGGCCTTGCGGCGTGCGTTGAAGCTGCCCATGCCGCAGTAGATGGCGTCTGCCCCGGCGGCGAGTGCGGCGGCAAAGGGCTCGGGCCCTCCGGCGGGCGCCAAAAGCTCGGGTCTGCGGTTGGTGGTTCGACTGGCGGTTGCGGTCATATCCTGCCTTTCAAAATGCTCAGATACTCAAAAGTATAGTGGTGCCGTCGCGGCAGGCGATGCCCGCGTTCCAAGCGGGATAAAGTCTTCAGCAGCTTGGACTGGCTGCTCCACATGAGAACCGTTCAGCGGTCCGGGGAAACCGTTGGGCGATAAAATATTCTCGCAACGTGATAATAATCTTGCATCGCGCGGAAACCTTGAGTACTATCCCAATCAAGCGCGGTGTTCAGACCGAACTGTGCCTCCCGGTGTGAACGCCGCGCTCCCGTTCCCTTTTACTTGTAAGGAGATAAACATGAGCAAGACCGTCGTGTCTTCCGATAATGCACCCGCAGCCATCGGCCCGTATTCCCCCGGCATCCAGACCGGCAACATGGTGTTCCTGTCCGGCCAGCTGGGCATCGACCCCGCAACCGGCAAGATGCCCGAGGGCGTCGAGGCCCAGGCTAAGCAGTCCCTTGCTAACGTCGAGGCCCTGCTGACCGCTGCCGGCGCCACCTTTGTCGATGTCGTCAAGACCACAGTCTACCTGGCTGACATTGCCGACTTCGCTGCCGTAAACGAGATCTACGCCTCCAAGTTCGAGGCCCCGTTCCCCGCGCGCAGCGCTTTCCAGGTTGCCGCTCTTCCGGCTGGCGGTCTGGTCGAGATCGAGGTCGTCGCCGCTCTCTAAGGCGTTGGCCACAACTAAACATGACATGCAAAAAGACCCTGCAGCGCGTGCGAGCTGCAGGGTCTTTTGTCAAGTGACGAATCGCTTGTGGAGCCGCGCTCCATTTTGCTCGTTAGCCCTCCTTGCGGACTTTTTGCAGGTAGCGGTACACGCTGGGCTCCGAGATGCCCAACGCGGTGGCAGCGCAGGCCACGGCGCCCTTGAGCATGAACACCCCGTTGCCGTTGAGGTGGCGAATGACGTCCACGCGGTCGCTCTGACCAAGCGACGCTACATCCAGCCCGCGCGCGCTCAGCAACTCGGCAATGCTGCGATCGATGAGCTCCTGGGTGGACTCCGAAAGGCTTTCGACCTCGATAGGGGCGGGCTCCGTGCGCGTCGGCGCTGCGTCGAAGCACGCCATGAGCTGCTGCGCCATGGTGTTGATGGAGCGCACGGTCGAGAGGTCGGTGTTGACGCAGAGCATACCGACGATCTCGTTATCCTCGCGGATAAAGTACGTCGCCGACTCCAGCGTTTTGCCGCCGGCGCCGCGGCCCTCGTAGCCCGTAATAAACGGCAGGTCGCGATACTTGGGGTCGTGCATGATCTTGAGCGCCAGATCGGTGGCAGGACCGCCGATCTTACGGCCGCTCACGATGCCGTTGCGAATATCGACGATGGCGTGGTCGGGATCCGAGAAATCGTGCAGCACGATTTCGCTGTTTTTGCCGAGTATCTGCTCCAGAAAATCGACCATCGGCAAAAAGCGACGTACGGTCTCGTTCACGGGCAACTCCTTTGGGTGAAATCGGAAATGTTCATAACAATTTTTTCTCATGGTAACACGATGTCTATTGACTCACATATTCGCAGGTACATTGCGTAATACAGATGAGCGGTAGGTATTTGGCGGTAAACGGTCGACCAAAAGAAAAGTAAGATGTTATTTAGACCAGACACATTCCTGACCTGCGGAAACGAGTTATTTCAGCCGAAGAATAGTCTGATAACAAAAAATTATTATTGAGAATGAGAATCATCTTTAATACGATATGCAACGAAGGCACAACCTCAACCCCGCACTGCGTCACAATAGGGCGTTAGATGCGAAAACAACTATTTCGAGGATTGGTGGTCAAATGACCCAGGAGACGGTTACGAACGGCACTGAAGCCCTGTTCACTCGTGAAGGCATGCCTCCCGTTAAGGAAATGATCCCGTGTGCCCTTCAGCACGTACTGGCATCGTTTGCCGGCATCATCACCCCGGCTGTCATCATGGCCGGCGTCTACGGCTTTAATAGCCAGCAGAGCACCGACATCATCCAGGTCGCGCTCATTCTTTCGGCGATCGACACGGCCCTTCAGGCCTTTGCCCCCTTCCGTCGCATCGGCGGCGGCCTGCCCATCGTCATGGGCGTTTCGTTCGCGTTCCTCCCGGCCCTGCAGGCCATGGGCGCCTCGGGCTTTAGCTTTGGCGCGCTGTTGGGCGGCGAGATTGTCGGCGGTGCCGTCGCGGTCCTCTTTGGTCTGGCCTACAGCAAGATTAAGTGGCTGTTCCCACCCGTCGTGACCGGTACGGTCATCTTCTCCATCGGCGTTTCGCTGTATCCCACGGCCGTCAAGTATATGGCCGGCGGTATGGGTACGCCACTGTGGGGCACCCCGCAGGCCTGGTGCGTCGCTCTTATCACCTTCGCCGTGGTCTTTGCGCTCGCCAACTTTGGCAAGGGCACGCTCAAGCTGGGATCCGTGTTCTTTGGCATGATCGTTGGCATGATCGTCTCCATCCCCTTTGGCATGATCGACTTCTCCAGCGTCGCCACCGCTCAGGTCTTCGCCCTTCCCAAGCTCATGCCCTACGCGCTCGAGTTTGATCCCGAGGTCTGCATTACCCTCGCCGTCGTGTTCCCCATGGTTGCCATCCAGGTTATCGGTGACGTCTCCGCCGCCTGCCTGGGCTCCATCGACCGTATGCCCACCGAGCGCGAGCTCTCCGGCGCTATCGTGTCCCAGGGCCTCACTTCTATGGTCGGCGGCCTGCTGGGCGGTCTTCCCACCAGCGCCCTTGGCCAGAACGTGGGCATCATCTGCTCCAACAAGGTCGTCAACAAGTGGGTCTTTGTGATCATTGCGGCCGTCTTTGCCATCGCCGGTCTGTTCCCGCAGCTCTCTGCCGTCCTTTCCGCTATCCCGCAGCCCGTCATCGGCGGTGCTACCGTGGGCGTGTTTGGCACCATCACCATGAACGGCGTGCGCATGTTCACCCGCGAGGGCCTCACGCAGCGCACTACCACCATCGTCGGTACCTCCGTCGTCTTTGGCCTGGGTATCTGGATGGCCAGCGGTTGCCTTGCCGGCGAGGGTATGCCCGCCTGGGTGTCCACCGTCATCGGCTCCAATGCCGTAACCCCCACCGCCATCATGGCCATCGTCCTTAACCTGATTCTTCCGCAGACGCCGGTCGTGGCTCAGCACATCGATGCTGCCAAGGACGCTGCCGTGGATCTGGTCTTGCCCGAGAGCAAGAAGTAACCAATTCGGTGCTATTCGTCGGCGGACGCATCGCCTCGTCCGCCGACGTCATGCGGCGTCAAGCCGCACTTCAAAGGGTTTGTCCCTTTGGTGAAGCGTTGACGGGAGAGGGCCCGTTTCCGGTGTAGGCCGGCGCTTCGCACTCCGCCATGTCAGAGGTGTCAAACCCCGCCCCTGATGTTGAAGGGAGCATCCATGCTTCTGGTCGCTAACGGTTCTGTCTTTACCCGCAATGCTCAGACCCCGTTCATTCCAAACGGTGCGGTCGCCATTGACGGAGATACGATCGTCGAAGTGGGCCCCGAGTGCGAGCTCAAGGCCAAGTACCCGGATGCCGAGTACGTCGACGCCCAGGGCAACCTCATCATGCCCGGACTCATCAATTGCCACACCCACATCTACTCGGGTCTGGCCCGCGGCCTTGCCATTAAGGGCTGCAACCCCACCAACTTCCTGGAGAATCTTGAGCAGCAGTGGTGGAAGATCGATGACAACCTGACGCTCGACGGCACCAAGGCGAGCGCCTATGCCACGATTCTTGACTCCATCCGCGATGGCGTCACCACGATCTTCGATCACCATGCGAGCTTCTGCGAAATCCCGGGAAGCCTCTTTACCATTAAGGATGCAGCTCAGGAGCTGGGCATGCGTTCGTGCCTGTGCTACGAGGTCTCCGACCGCCGCGGCCAGGAAAAATGCGACCAGGCCATTGCCGAGAACGCCGAGTTTGCCCAGTGGGCCGCCAAGGAGCGTCGCGATAACGACAACCACATGATCGCCGCCATGTTTGGCGGTCACGCCACCTTTACGCTGTCGGACGAGACCATGGATAAGATGGCCGAGGCCAACAACGGCCTGACCGGCTTCCACATCCATGTGTGCGAGGGCATGAATGACGTGTGGGACTCCCGCCTCAACCGCGGTGGCATCAGCCCCGTCGAGCGCCTGCTGCAGCACAATTTGCTGGGTCCCGACACCATGCTCGGCCACTGCATCCACGTGACGCCCGCCGAGATGGATATCGTCAAGGAGTCCGGTACCTGGCTCGTCAACAACCCCGAATCCAATATGGGCAACGCCGTGGGCTGCGCCCCCGTGCTCGAGTTCTTCCGCCGCGGCATCCCCGTGTGCATGGGCACCGACGCCTACACCCACGATATGTTCGAGAGCCTTAAGGTCTTCCTGATCATTCAGCGACACAACGCCGCCATGCCCAACGTGGGCTGGTGCGAGGCCATGACCATGCTGTTCGAGAACAACGCCAAGATGGCGAGCAAGTACTTCGATCGCAAGCTCGGCGTGCTCGAGGCCGGCGCTGCCGCCGATGTCATCGTCATGGACTACAAGCCCTTTACGCCGCTGAGCGAGGAGAATATCGACGGCCACATGCTCTTTGGCATGATGGGCAAAAACTGCCGCACCACCATCATCAACGGCCGCGTCCTGTACAAGGATCGCGAGTTCGTTGGCATTGATGAGGACAAGATCAACGCGTGGACCATGGCCGAGTCCAAGAAGCTCTGGAGCACGCTCAACGATCGAACCTACTAATTCACAAGTAGATTCGCGCGCGTCGGATGTTTCGCCGCATCCGACGCGCGCATAGGCGGCCTCCGCGGGGTCGCCGGCGCTGTGCTAGCGCTACACCGTATTTGCGCCCGCCGCGCGGTCTCGCCGGGCGTTACAGAGAGGAGCTCACTATGAGCGACATCATGAGGCCGATCCCGTTTTCGCAGCTGATGAACTGGATCATCGAGGAGCACAAGACCCAGGACGCCATCTTTGGCGTGCGTAAGATGGTCACGACCAACCAGGAGGGTGCGCTTCCCATTTTTGACGAGCGCATCGAGACTCCGTTTGGCCCGGCTGCCGGTCCCAATACGCAGCTGGCCCAGAACATCGTGGCCTCTTATGTGGCCGGTTCTCGCTTCTTTGAGCTCAAGACCGTCCAGGTTATGGACGGCGAGGAGCTCTCCAAGTGCGTCAACAAGCCCTGCATCGTGGCTCAGGACGAGTGCTACAACTGCGAATGGTCGACCGAGCTCGAGGTTCCGCAGGCCTTTGCCGAGTACGTGAAGGCATGGTTTGCCTGCCACCTGATCGCTCGCGAGTACGGTCTGGGCAGCCCGGACGGCTTTGTCTTCAACATGTCGGTGGGCTATGACCTGGAGGGTATTAAGAGCCCCAAGGTCGATGCCTACATCGAGGGCATGAAGGACGCCAGTGGCTCCGACGCCTGGAACGAGTGCCGCGCATGGGCGCTCGCCAACCTGGACAAGTTTGAGCATGTCGACGCCGCGTTTGTCGAGTCCATCCCGGCACGCGTCTCCAACTCCATTACCGAGTCTACCCTGCACGGCTGCCCGCCGGCGGAGATCGAGCGCATCGCGACCTACCTCATCACCGAGAAGGGCCTCAACACCTACATCAAGTGCAACCCCACGCTGCTGGGCTATGAGTTTGCACGTCAGCGCCTCAACGAGCTGGGCTTTGACTATATCGTCTTCGATGACACACACTTCCGCGAGGACCTGCAGTGGGTCGACGCCGTGCCCATGTTCGAGCGCCTGATTGCCCTGTGCGCCGAGCGCGGCCTGGAGTTTGGCGTCAAGCTCACCAACACCTTCCCCGTCGACGTGACGAGGAACGAGCTGCCTTCCACCGAGATGTATATGTCCGGCCGTTCGTTGTTCTCGCTGACCATCGAGGCTGCCCGCCGCATTACCGAGCAGTTTGACGGCAAGCTGCGCATCAGCTACTCCGGTGGTGCCACGGTCTACAACATCCGCGCCCTGTATGATGCCGGTATTTGGCCCGTTACCCTGGCGACCGACGTGCTCAAGCCCGGTGGATACGAGCGCTTTAGCCAGATGGCCGGCGAGTTTACCGACCTGGATGGCAAGCCGTTCGCGGGCGTCTCTCTCGAGGCCGTGACTGCGATCCAGACCGACTCGCTCACCAACCCGCTCTACAAGAAGCCGCTGCGCCCGCTGCCCGACCGCAAGGTCGCCGGTAAGAGCCCGCTTTCCGACTGCTTTACCACGCCTTGCCGTACGAGCTGCCCCATCCAGCAGGATATCCCTGCCTATCTGGCGGCTGTTGACGAGGGCCGCTACGAGGACGCGCTCAACATCATCATCGAGCGCAACGCCCTGCCGTTCATTACCGGTACCATCTGCCCGCATCCCTGCGGCCGTGCCTGCGAGCGTGCATTCTACGAGCCCGAGGGCGCCCAGATTCGCGCCAGCAAGCTCAAGGCCGCCCGCGAGGCCATGACCGCCGTGCTGCCCAAGCTGCGCGCCCAGGCCATTGCCAACGACGCCGAGCGCAACGTTGCCGTTATCGGCGGCGGCCCGGCCGGTCTGGCGACGGCGTTCTTCCTGACGCGCGCCGGCGTGCCCGTCACTATCTTCGAGGCCCGCGACTCTCTCGGCGGCGTGGTCCGTCACGTGATTCCCGAGTTCCGTATCGCAAGCGACGATATCTCGCACGACGCCGAGCTCTGCCTGGCCTTTGGCGCCAAGGTTCAGCTTAACGCCCGCGTGGAGTCCATTGACGAGCTCAAGGCCCAGGGCTTTACCGACGTGGTCGTGGCCACCGGTGCCTGGATGCCCGGCTCTGCGGGCCTGGGCGAGGGCGCCGAGCTCGACGTGCTGGAGTTCCTCGAGGCCGCCAAGAAGGGCGAGAAGCTCGAGCTGGGCGAGGACGTCGTGGTCATTGGAGCCGGCAACACCGCTATGGACGCCGCCCGCGTGGCCAAGCGCCTGGCCGGCGTGAAGAACGTGCGTCTGGTGTATCGCCGTACCAAGAAGCAGATGCCCGCCGACGAGGAAGAGCTCGATCTTGCTCTTGCCGACGGCGTTGAGTTCTGTGAGCTGCTGGCGCCCAAGGCGCTCAACGGCGCCGTGCTGACCTGCGACGTCATGGAGCTTGGCGAGCCGGACGCAAGCGGCCGTCGCAGCCCCGTCGCCACGGGCGAGACCGTCGAGCTGCCCGCCACCACGGTGATCTGTGCCGTGGGCGAGGGCATCGATGCCAGCCTGTACGACGCCGCGGGCGTCGAGCGCGACCGTCGCGGCCGCCTTGCCGCCACCTCCACCGGCGTTGAGGGCGTCTGGGCTGCAGGTGACTGCCGTCGCGGTCCGGCCACCGTGGTCGAGGCTATCGCCGATGCCGCCGAGGTCGCCCGTGCCATCGCTGGCGTGGACTTTAACAAGTACGCCGACCAGAATGCTCAGGTCGGTCGCGAGGACGCCTGCTACGAGCGCAAGGGGTCGCTGTGCCGCGACAAGCGCAATTGCACCAAGACCCGCTGCCTGGGCTGCGGCTCGGTGTGCGAGGTCTGCTGCGACGTGTGCCCCAACCGCGCCAACGTGGCAATTAAGGTGCCGGGCCTGGCCAAGCATCAGGTCGTCCATGTCGACGGCATGTGCAACGAGTGCGGCAACTGCGCCGTGTTCTGCCCCTACCAGGAGGGTCGTCCCTACAAGGACAAGCTCACCCTGTTCTGGAGCGATCAGGACATGGAGAACTCCGAGAACGAGGGCTTCCTGGCCGTGGACGAGGACCACTTTAAGGTTCGCGTCGCCGGCACGGTCCGCACCGTCTCGGTCGATGCCGTCAACACCGGTCTGCCCGAGGCCGTCCGCCTGACCATCAAGGCCGTGCGCGACAGCTATCCGTATCTCCTTAAGAAATAGGCGAGTCTCTTATGGCCAAATCCATTCAACATAACGTGGCCTACGTTGCCTGCGGAAGCGGTTGCGCCTCCGCAGGCGGCGACGCCCGCTGCAGCGAAGGCTGCATTGGCTGTGGCGCCTGTGTCGCGGCCTGCCCCCACGGTGCCATTGCGCTGGTCGATGGCATCGCCCGCGTGGACCGCTCCAGGTGCACGGGCTGTGGCCTGTGCGGCATGGCGTGCCCGCAGCGCGTGATTGCCTTCGTTCCCGGCTACCAGAACATCCTGGTGCGCTGCAACAACACCGACAAGGGCGCCATTGCGCGCAAGATCTGCGACACGAGCTGCATCGGTTGCGGCATGTGCGCCAAAAAGTGCCCTGCCGGCGCTATCCGCATCGAGGACAACTGCGCCCATATTGATGGCGCGGATTGTCTGTCGTGCGGCATGTGCGCCGTCGTCTGCCCGCATGGCGCCATCCACGACCGCACCGGCATAGCCGCCGGCGTGTAGAAGGGAATCACCATGGCACAGGAATTCACTTTTACCGTTAACGGCGTCGAGCGCACGACGACCCAAAACAAACCGTTGCTGCGCTACCTGCGCGACGACCTGCACATTCACTCCGCCAAGGACGGCTGCTCCGAGGGCGCGTGCGGTACCTGCACCATCCACGTGGACGGTGCGGCCGTCAAGGCGTGCGTGCTGACCACCGCCCTTGCCGCCGGCCGCAACATCGTGACCGTCGAGGGCCTGCCCGAGGACGTGCGCGAGGCCTTTGTGTACGCCTTTGGCGCCGTGGGTGCCGTGCAGTGCGGTTTTTGCATCCCCGGCATGGTCATGGCGGGTGCCGCGCTCATAGCCGAGGATCCCGAGCCCACCGAGGAGCAGATCAAGTACGCCATCCGCGGTAACGTCTGCCGCTGCACCGGCTACAAGAAGATCATCGAGGGCATTTCGCTGGCAGCTGCGGTGCTCCGCGGCGAAAAGCAGATCGACGAGGACCTGGAGCGCGGCGACGACTACGGCGTGGGCAAGCGCGCCTTCCGTATCGACGTGCGCAAGAAGGTGCTCGGCGAGGGCAAGTATCCCGATGACATCGACGAGCTCGATCAGCCGGGTCTGACCTACGCCAGCGCCGTGCGCTCCAAGTATCCGCGCGCCCGCGTGCTCTCCATCGATACCTCCAAGGCCGAGGCCCTGCCCGGCGTGGTGGGGATCCTGCGCGCCGAGGACGTGCCGGTCAACCAGGTCGGCCACCTTATCCAGGACTGGGACGTCATGATCGCCCAGGGCGATATCACCCGCTGCGTGGGTGACGCCATCGTGCTGGTGGTTGCCGAGGACGAGGCGACGCTCGAGAAGGCCAAGAAGCTCGTAAAGATCGATTACGAGCCGCTGAAGCCCGTGCGCAACATTGTCGAGGCCAGGGCTGCCGACGCCCCGCGTCTGCACGACAGCTTCTTTGCCTTTGGCAACACGGTGGAGCTCAAGGACAACGTGTGCCAGAGCCGCCATGTGACGCGCGGCGACGCCGCCAAGGCGCTGGCAGAGAGCGCGTTCACCGTGACGCAGCGCTTTACCACGCCCTTTACCGAGCATGCCTTCTTGGAGCCCGAGTGCGCCGTTGCCTTCCCGTACAAGAACGGCGTCAAGGTGCAGTCGACCGACCAGGGTGCCTACGACACACGCAAAGAGTGCGCCCACATGTTTGGCTGGGACAACGAGCCCGAGCGCGTGGTCGTCGAGACCATGCTCGTGGGTGGCGGCTTTGGCGGCAAGGAGGACGTGTCCATCCAGCACTTGGCCGCGCTCGCCGCCTATAAGTTCCAGCGTCCTGTGAAGTGCAAGCTCACACGTGCCGAGTCGCTCGCTTTCCATCCCAAGCGCCACGCCATGGACGGCACCTTTACGCTGGGCTGCGACGCCGAGGGCAACTTTACCGGCCTGGACTGCGAGATCAACTTTGACACCGGCGCCTACGCGTCGCTGTGCGGCCCGGTGCTCGAGCGCGCCTGCACGCATGCCGTCGGCCCCTACAAGTACCAGAACACCGACATTCGCGGCTTTGGCTACTACACCAACAACCCGCCCGCCGGCGCGTACCGCGGCTTTGGCGTTTGCCAGTCCGAGTTTGCGCTCGAGAGCTTGATCGACCTGCTGGCAGAGAAGGTTGGCCTGGATCCGTGGGAGATTCGCTACCGAAACGCCATCGAGCCGGGCGAGGTTCTGCCCAACGGTCAGATTGCCGACTGCTCCACGGCGCTTAAGGAGACGCTGCTCGAGGTCAAGGATGCCTACTACGCGCATCCCGGCCACGCCGGCATTGCCTGCGCCATGAAGAACGCCGGCGTGGGCGTGGGCCTGCCCGATGCCGGTCGCTGCAAGATTCGCGTCGAGGATGGCTGCGCCGTGGTCTACGCCGCCACGTCCGACATCGGCCAGGGCTGCAACACCGTCTTTTTGCAGGACGTTGCCGAGGCCTGCGGTCTGCCGCTGAGCTGCATTGCCAATGGCGAGTGCTCCACCGAGAACGCTCCCGACTCCGGCACCACGTCTGGCTCGCGCCAGACGGTCGTGACCGGCGAGGCCGTGCGCGGTGCCGCCTTCCTGCTGCGCGATGCCATGGTTGGCATCGAGGCCGGCAAGCCTGCGCCTACCGCCCCGGTGAGCGCGCATGGCGACGGCGTCAAGATCGAGTGCGACGACGGTCGCGCCTATCAGCTGCGCACGCAGGAGCTCGTCGCCGGCCAGGGTATGCATCCTCAGGATCCCGCGACCGCCATCAAGGCGCTTGAGGGATGCGAGTTTGGCTACGTGTATCTGGAGCCGACCGACAAGCTGGGCGCCGACGTTCCCAACCCCAAGAGCCACATCTGCTACGGCTTTGCCACGCATGTGGTCATTTTGGATGATGACGGCCGCGTGAGCGAGGTCTATGCCGCGCACGATTCCGGCAAGGTTGTCAATCCCATCTCCATCCAGGGTCAGATCGAAGGCGGCGTGCTCATGGGTATGGGCTATGCGCTTACCGAGGACTGGCCGCTCAAGGACTGCGTACCCCAGGCAAGGTACGGCACGCTCGGGCTGTTCCGTGCGCCCGAGATTCCGGATATCCACGCCATCTACGTGGAGAAGGACGAGCTGTTGCCTGTGGCATACGGCGGCAAGGGCATCGGCGAGATTGCAACGATCCCCACGGCGCCCGCCGTGCAGAATGCCTACCGCGCGTTTGACGGCAAGCTGCGTCCGGATCTGCCCATGGTGGATACGCCGTACAGCCGCGCTCGTCACCGCGGGTAGAGTAGAGCGCGGACGGCCATTGCTGACGGGCCGTTCGCGCTCAACATCAACTGCATAAGCTGTGCCTTTGGCTCCGGCTCCATCGCGAGCCGGAGCCTTTTGTTTGGAGCGGAAACTGCGACCCGGAATTGGCGCTCAGAATGGGATGCAGTTTCTGGATCGGCTCTCAGGCGGAAACTGCAACCCGGAATCGATGCTCAGAATGGGATGCGCTTTCCGGTAGAGCCTCTGGCGGAAAGCGTGTCCCGGAATTCGGCTCCAGAGTGGGACGCGCTTTCCGGTTGGAGCTTCAAACGGAAACTGCGTCCCAAAATTTTGCTTCAGAGTGGGATGCCGTTTCCGGCTGAACCCTCTGGCGGAAAGTTCATCCCAGAATTGACGTTCGGAGTGGGACACGGTTTCCGGATCGGCCCTCAGCGGAAAATGTATCCCAGTTTGAGCGTCTATTCCGGGATGTAATTTCCGCTGGGCGTTCAACCGGAAAGCGTGTCCCGTTCTAGGCCTTGATTCCGGGACGCGCTTTCCGCTAGGCATGCCATCTGGAAAGCGCGTCCCATTTTGAGCATTCAATCTGGGACATGGTTTCCGCGGGTGCTGCCAACCGGAAAGCGTGTCCCGGTTTGGCAGGCAGACGGGCATAAGCTCAGCAGCTCCTACAGGTCTACCTCGTTGAGCCATGTCGGCAGCGCGGTCTGCCGGATGCCTGCCGTCTGCAGCTTTTTCGCGAGCAGTCCTGCCGAGCGGACTTCGCTCATGGTAAAGCGCAGCAGAGGGTGACCGTAGAGCGATAGGTGCGCCTCGCGCTGTCGTTCGGCAACGAGCGCCTCGGCGGTGGTGCGTCCGGCCAGCATGGTCTGGTCGGTATATTTGATGAGCCCGTCGAGCTCGCCCAGCGTGAGTTCCCGCGCCTGGCGCTCCCAGACAAAGTCCGTTCGTATGGGCTTGGCCGAATCGAAGGGGTCCGTCAGCTCGTATTGAAGCCAGTCGGGCGCAAAGCCCGTCTCGATCATGACGGCTCGGGCGACCGATTCCCCGCCGCTCTCGGCGCGGGCGTCGGCATATCGAAGCGTTGTGAGGGCGGTGCGAATCGCGCGACCATTGCGGGCAGTCGCTCGTTGCTCAACGGCCTCCATCAGCTGTTCCGGCGCAAGGCCGAGCTTTGAGATCGCCGAATCGGCAATGGGCATGCCGTCGGCAAAACCAGTTTGCAGCAGGCAATCTGTGGCCGTTTGGATGGGCGGCGTTACCGATACGCCGGCTCTGCGTATTGCTCCGGCCGGCTCAATCTGGTGTCGCTGAATATGTGCGCCCGGACGAGCCGACGGCTTTGTCGAGCTGCAAACATGCACGACGTTCAGGTGTCGCCACGAGACCTCGAGCCCCAGCAGGCAAGCTGCCGAAAACGAGCAGAACGTCCAATCGGGATGGATGATCGCAAGGGCGCGGATAATCTCGCAATGACGCTGTGCCCGGTTGAGTTCATCCCAGTGCGTTTTTCGCGCAAACAACCCCGGCATGGGCGAGACAACCGTGCCGCCGGTGCGCCGAAGGAGCGCTTTTCGGATCGCCGAGCTCGGGGGAATCAGACAGCGCCCCTCTTGTTCGGCTTGAGTGAGCAGTTGGTCGATGAGCTGGTCATTGCAATGGGTCATGAGCTACCGCCTCCTTTTGGGTAGCAAAAACGTATCAGCTGGAACTTGCCGCTCAGCTGACCAAAAGCTGACCAAAATCTAACCATGCAGGTAGATGACCTGCTTTTGGCGACATATTTCTTGTTTGAATCGGTGGGCGGTAATCGGCGACCGTGAACGGTAGCTAGATATGAAACCTTGGTAAGTTTAGGGACGTGTACTTTTTTGAAAAAGAGCATTCTATCTGCTGTTTTGTGTTTCTGGATCGCATGTTTGAAGGCATGTGATAAGGGCGGCGGACTGTCGCCTTGTATCTGCGGAAACTGTGACCAGGAATTGCCACTCGGAATGGGACGTGCTTTTCGGATCGCCCTTCAAGCGGAAACTACATCCCAGATTTCGGTTCCAAACCGGGATGTGCTTTCCCGGCGGCGTCTCTGGCGGAAATTGCACCCCGGAATGAGCGCTCAGAGTAGAACATGCTTTCCTAACGAAGCCGCATGCGGAAACTACGTCCCGGATTCGATGCTCAGGACGGGATGCCGTTTCCGATAGAGGCATGGGGTGGAAAGCCTCCCATTTCTAATGTTCAAGAAATGGGAGGCAGCTCATCGCGAGTCGGGGCCTTTTGTTTGGAGCGGAGGCAGCATCCCGGAATTCGGGCAATCCGGTGGTCAGGGGTTGAGCGAGCGTCGCGCTAAGGATGCCAAGCATAAAACCTTCAATGAGAATGGCGTAAAAACTACATTGAAAGTAGCGTAAAAACCGCATTGAGAATGGCGTAATTTCGCATATCGCATGATCGCCCGAGCTTGCACACGGCCTTTTGCGAGCTCTTGCCATGAACGAGAGCCAGGCTGTCACGTACAAGACGCTCATGAAGGATGCCTCGTACGGCGAGGCGGGTCCCGACGAGAGGACCATCGCTGCGTACCTGGACCTCTTCAACAGGCTCAAGCTGACCGAGGACCTGTGCGGATGGGAGCCGCCCATGCGCTCGAAGGCCCGCGTTCGCGTGCGCCCCAAGCGCTACTTCTGCGACCCGTTACTTGCGGCGACGTTGCTGGGGGCTACCCCTGAGCGGCTGCTTGGCGATATGCAAACGTTTGGGATGCTCTTTGAGAACCTCGTTCTGCGCGACGTGCGCGTGTTCCTTTCCACCTACGGCGGTGTCGACAACAGTGTCCATTATTTCCGAGATGAGAAGGGCCTTGAGGTCGATCTGATCGTTGAGCACGACGGGCGCTGAGGAGCCATCGAGGTCAAGCTGAGCGATGCGAAAGCAGACGATGGAGCGAGAAATCTCAAGGCGCTGGAGAGGAAAGTGCTCTCCAATCCTGACGCCCAGAATGCCGCGCCGGCGTTTTTGCCGGTCGTGGTTGGAAAGGGGAGCATTGCCTACACACGCGACGACGGCGTGGCGGTGATCCCCGTGGCGGCACTTGGGGCGTAGTGTTTTTGCGGGCGTGCCGTGCTTCCTTTACCGAAAATCCATTTGGTAAACCCGGTGCCCGTGGGTAAAATAAGGTCGACGGCAGCCCAAGTAGTGAAGAGCTGGGCAGCGCCGTTGCTTGGATTAAGGGGTCATCGCCTTAGCGGCGTCGACCCCTCTTTTTATGCTTCGTATGCTGCTTGAGTGCCTCGGTAAGTCCGATAAGCGCCGTGAGGAGCGAGACCAAAGCGGTCAGGAGCTTCACAAAATCAGTCAGATCGGTCATGGGCATCACCTCCCGTCGCATGGAGGGCGCTGCCCGGCACATGGAACTGCCGTCAACAATAACCAGTCTATCAAACTGCAGCCATAAATACGAATATATGTTCGATAATAACAGCGACGTGACCATCTCAAAGCGCAGCTTTACGCAAGGATGCCGGAAAGCTGCACTGTGCGATTTCATGTCCGCACGGGCGCCTATCTTTACGGCAATGTAGCCGCCTATGTAGCAAGCGGCAGGCAACGGAGAAAGGCCCAACCGTGTCAGCTGAAAAGACGCCGTGTATCTCGGCTATCGATACGACGAACTTTGCGCGCCAGATCGTGCTGGACTTTGAGTTTGCGCCGGCGCCAAAGCAGCGCCAGCGCCGTGGACTGCGTAACGAGATTATCGAGGTCGGCGCCGTCAAGCTCGATTACCACGGCAACGTTATGGGCGAGTTCTCGCAGTTTGTACAGACGGAATTTACCGAAGGCGTTGCGTTCCCCGTCCGCGAGCTCACAGGGATATCGGCCGTGGGCACCGCGATGGCCGATCCGCTCTACATGATGATCAAAAGGCTCAGCGATTGGATCGGGCGCTACTCCGCCCAGGTGGTCTGTTGGAGCGGGGCGGATCGTCGACAGCTTTTGATCGAGTGCCAAGCAAAGCACATCGATCTTTCCGCATTTCCTACGGACTGGGCCGACCTGCAGGCGTTTTACACCTCGATCATGGACATGAGCAGCCACGGGTGCGTCTCTTTGAGTGACGCAGCGACGTGGTTTGGCATCGAGTTCGACGAGTCGACGGGTCACGCCCACAGCGCCCTAGCCGATGCGCGCGTGACCGCCAGCTGCTCAAGCAGATGATGGACGGGGACTACCGCGTGAGCCCGCGCGCCCAGGAGGTCCGTCAACGGTGGGGGATGGGCGAGCGAGCTCAGACGCGCCTTTCCAGCAAGTGCTCCGAGCTGGGCGACCTGCTGCTAAAGCTGAAGGCGGAGGGGATAGGCCTTTTGAGAACGCCATTCGGTTTGGCATGGCAGCGCTGTAAGCGCGACTCCGCCCTGCTGTTTGAATCGAAGCGTCAATCAGTATGACGAGTGGCTCGGTCCGCCTACCTGCACTTCCGCAATCCCGCCCGCTGCACTCAGCAGCTCGTACTCCCTTTGGCTCCACTGACGCAGCTCGGCTGTGCGTACGGCGTCGCGACACAGGTCCAGAAACACCTCAGCGCCCTCGCAGAAGCGCTCGCGGGCAAAGGCTCCGGACCCGCTTGCGACACACGCGCCGTCGGCAAAGAGCTTCCAGCTAGACGGCTCGCGCGAGTCGTCTCCGAGCAGCTGAATCTGCAGTACGTGCGGATTGCCAGCAGCACAGAGTTCCTCCTCGAGCTTCTGTATGGTAAAGCGCATCTGGTGGGAGAGGCCGCTCTTCACCAAAGCCGAGGTGCAGCCGCTCGGCTCGTCTAAAAGATGCATTCGTTTTGGCTTGACGATCAGGTTGTGGAAATTGCGCTCACTGCGCACGGAGAAATTGTCCATACGGACTCCTTTCATCGATGTTGGCAGGGCCACCGTGCCTCTTGGCCGGTTGGCGTCGGGATCGTGGAGCCAACTCTCTACCCCGACTCTGGATAAAACGCGCCCGCTCTTTGCGGGCACGATGGAGTCTATCAGCGAGTGCGGACACAAATCAAGCGCGCTTGCGAAATGACGCGCGGATGGCGTTGGTTTCCCAAGTGATTATTCGGCTTTCATCCGAAAAAGTGTCGAAATCAGTCGTGTAAAAGTACGGAAAAGTGTCGAAATCGGCACCTCAAAATTACGGAAAAGTGTCAAATTCGATAGGCAAATTATCCGGAAAAGTGTAGCTGGATGACAAAACAGCACTTAGAAGCCGGTGCTGGATGCGGAATCCTGTGGCCGCCTTAACCCCCGCTACTCGTCCCCGTCGTTGGGGTCGCCCTTGAGGGTGTTGATGTCCAGGTGCTGATTGTCGTTCTCTTTTTGCTGCGTTGCCGATTCGGACGCGGTGGGGCCGCGGAACAGCTGGAATCCCTCAAACGCAATGACACCGAGCAGGGCAATGATAATGGCGATAAAGGCAACCTTGACTGCCTGCGGAAATTCCGAGAAACGCAGCGCCTTTTCCTCGGCGTAGTAATCGGCGAAGCGCTCTTCGCCCGTGCTTTTGGTATACGCCGGCGCGGACGCGGCCTCCGGGTCATATTCCGGTGCAGGCGTGGCAGCGTACGGATCGTTGAGATAATCGCTCGATGCGATGCCATAATCCTCGGTCTCGATGCGATCGGTGCCAGCATAGCCATCGGAATAATCGGAATATGCTGCACCGCCCTCATAGTCCGCGGCGCTCGTGTTGGCGGCAAAAAGCGGGTTAACTGGAACGTCGAGCGCCGGCATACCGGTAGAGGTCTCATCCAGATCGGCTGCAGCCCAGGAATCGTAGGCAACCTGATGGGCAACGGGCTCATCGAGCCTTGTGACCGGAGACTTGCGTGCCGCAGGAACGGGCAACTGCTGGGCACTGTACATAACGGTGCTGTCGGCCGATTTGCTCCGCGTCGCCGCAGCGAGAAATGCCGCCGTCTCGGACGGGTCGCTTGCGGGGCGGGGAGCGGGTGTGGGCGCCGAAATGGGTGCGGGCGTAGACACGGGCGTCGAAACAGGCGGCTGCGCAGGAGTCGGCGCAGATGCGGGCTTAGGCGCAAGTGCGGGATTGGGGCTTGACGGGCGAGCCCCGCCGCCCATGGGTTCGTCGGCGGTCCACGGGCGATCATCCATCACGTCGTCAAGGCTCAGCGAAAACAGGTCGTCTTCACCCTCATCGAACATGCGGTGCACATGTCCACCAATTGCCGGAATCAATCCGCGACCGGTGCATGATGCCTTGCTCAACGCCATTCTGTTCCACCCTTTCGAAATACTAATGACATCGATTATATGGAACTTCCCAAGCGGCTCGGTCTTGGATTCATGCTTTCCAGAACTCGCGCCCAAAAGGGGAGGGACAATCCAGGCGAGTGCCTACTTGTCGTCGGCCGCCGCCTTGGCCTCATTGAGGTAGCTATAGAAGCTGTACTTGGAGATGCCAAAGAACTCGCAGGCGCGCTCGCTCGACTTGGAAATGAGGAAGGCGCCGCGACGGTCGAGGTAGCCAATGGCACGAATGCGCTCGTCTTTGGTCATGAGTGCCGCGGGCTTGCCCACAAACTGTTCGCACTCGTGCAGCAGGTCCTCGAGCAGGTCGCCGATGTTCTTGGTAATGGGCTCGGGCTCGGTGTAGCCCGTGCCGCCGGTGCCGGTAAAGGCGTCGAGCGAACGCTCAAAAGCCTTCATGAGCGTAATGTCAAAGTTAATGCCCAAAATGCCGACGGGCTTGCCCTCGTCGTTGCGGATAAAGATGGTCGAGGACTTGAGCAGCTTGCCATCGGCGGTTTTGGTGAGGTATGGCTCGCGGTCGTGCACGTCGGTGGTGCCCTCGTGCATGGACTCAAACACAATATGGCTGGGGCCGTCACCCAGTTTGCGCCCGCTGACGTGGCCGTTTTCGATCACTACGATGGAGTGGTCCACATCCTCGGTCTCGAGGTCGTGGACGACGATTTCGCAGTTGGGGCCAAATTGGAGCGCCAGGCCGTGTGCAAGGCGCTTATAAAACTCAATCTGTGCGGGGGTCATAGGTGCCTTCCTAAAAATTAGTTTGGGCACACTTTGCCATAAACCCCACTTGTTCGCAAATAACGAAAGCGTCGCTGCGTTATGCGACCGTTCGGCGGCGAAAAAGTACCGATTGCGGCAACTAACAATTTGTTAGGTTATCCAATCAAAAAGTGTGATAGAACATTGCTAACAAACTTTTTGTTTGGCATCCACATAAAAGTTCAGCCGTGTGAATGGGATCGGGCTGAAACGCGTATGCGGGGGCCGGCAAGAGAGGACTTAAGGAGTTCACCGTATGGCCGATAAGATCCAGTGGGCGGGCAACACGATGCCCGAGAGCGATGACAAGCACTTGGGAATCATGAGCCTCGACCACGTGAAGAAGGCCCGCGCCTTCCACCAGTCGTTCCCTCAGTACACCGTTACTCCGCTTGCCCGCCTGGACGGCCAGGCCGCGCGCCTGGGCCTGTCCAACCTGTGCGTTAAGGACGAGAGCTATCGCTTTGGCCTCAACGCCTTTAAGGTCCTGGGCGGCTCGTTTGCCATGGCCAACTATATTGCCGACGAGACCGGCAAGGACGTTGCCGACTGCACCTTCGATTACCTGACCTCCGATCAGCTGGCCGAGGACTTTGGCCAGGCTACCTTCTTTACCGCCACCGACGGCAACCATGGCCGCGGCGTGGCATGGGCCGCCAACAAGCTGGGCCAGAAGGCCGTCGTGCACATGCCCAAGGGTTCCAGCAAGCCCCGCTTCGATAACATTGCCGCCGAGGGCGCCACGGTGACCATCGAAGAGGTCAATTACGACGAGTGCGTGCGCATGGCCGCCGCCGAGGCCGACGCCTGCGAGCGCGGCGTCATCGTTCAGGACACCGCCTGGGAGGGCTACGAGAAGATCCCGTCCTGGATCATGGAGGGTTACGGCACCATGGCTTCCGAGGCTGCCGAGCAGCTGCGCGAGATGGCTATCAACCGCCCGACGCACGTCTTTGTCCAGGCTGGCGTGGGCTCGCTGGCCGGCGCCGTGGTGGGCTACTTCACCAACCTGTATCCCGATAACCCGCCCACCTTCGTCGTGGTTGAGTGCGCACCGGCCGCCTGCCTGTACAAGGGCGCTGCCGCCGGCGACGGCGACCCGCGTATCGTGGACGGCGACATGCCCTCCATCATGGCCGGCCTGTGCTGCGGCGAGCCCAACATCCTTGGCTGGGATATCCTGCGCAACCACACCACCGCCTTCGTGTCCTGCCCCGACTGGGTCACCGCTCGCGGCATGCGCACACTGGGCGCTCCCGAGAAGGGCGACCCGCGCGTCATCTCCGGCGAGTCCGGCGCCGTGACCACCGGCCTGGTCGAGACCCTCATGCTCGATCCCGAGTACGCCGAGCTCAAAGAGCTCATCGGTCTGGACAAGACAAGCTCCGTGCTCTGCTTCTCCACGGAAGGTGACACGGACCCCGACCAGTATCGCCGCATTGTTTGGGAAGGCGAATATCCGACTTGCTAATACTGGGCGGAGCAAATAGGTATCGCTCTGCCACCTCACAGGTAGATTCCTTCGTTTGAAAGGTTATGAACAATGACTAAAGAACTCGATTTTGATGCCATTAAGGCTGCGGCTGAGTCCCATCGTGCTGATATGACGCGTTTTCTTCGCGCAATGATTAGCCACCCCTCTGAGTCTTGCGAGGAGGGTGAGGTTGTTGCCTGCATCAAGGCCGAGATGGAGAGCCTTGGCTATGACGAGGTCAAAGTCGACGGCCTGGGCAACGTCATGGGCTTTATGGGCGAGGGTGACAAGATCATCGCCATCGACTCTCACATCGACACCGTCGGCATCGGCAACATCGAGAACTGGGATGCCGATCCCTATGAAGGCTACGAGACCGATGAGATCATCTACGGCCGCGGCGGCTCCGACCAGGAGGGCGGCATGGCTTCTGCTACCTATGCTGCCAAGATGATGAAGGACATGGGCCTTATCCCCGAGGGCTATAAGATCATGGTCGTCGGCACCGTCCAGGAAGAGGACTGCGACGGCATGTGCTGGCAGTACATCTACAACAAGGACGGCATTAAGCCCGAGTTCGTCATTTCCACCGAGCCCACCGACGGCGGCATCTATCGCGGTCACCGCGGCCGCATGGAGATCCGCGTCGACGTTCACGGCACCTCCTGCCACGGCTCCGCTCCCGACCGCGGCGACAACGCCATCTACAAGATGGCCGACATCATCGCCGACGTCCGCGCCCTCAACAACAACGGCTGCGACGAGTCGACCGACATCAAGGGCCTCGTCAAGATGCTCGACCCCAAGTACAACCCCGAGCACTTCGAGGACGCCCGCTTCCTGGGCCGCGGCACCTGCACCGTCAGCCAGATCTTCTACACCAGCCCCAGCCGCTGCGCTGTCGCTGACTCCTGCGCCATCTCCATCGACCGTCGCATGACCGCCGGCGAGACCTGGGAGTCCTGCCTGGACGAGATTCGCAACCTGCCGGCCGCCAAGAAGTACGGCGACGACGTGAAGGTCTCCATGTACATGTACGACCGTCCGTCCTGGACCGGCGAGGTCTACGAGACCGAGGCTTACTTCCCCACGTGGATCAACAAGGAGACCGCTCCGCACGTCAAGGCCCTCGTCGACGCCCACAAGGCCATGTTCGGTGACGAGCGCATCGGCTGCGAGCCCAGCATGGACAAGCGCACCGGTCGTCCGCTGTGCGACAAGTGGACCTTCTCCACGAACTGCGTTTCCATCCAGGGCCGCTATGGCATCCCCTGCGTCGGCTTTGGCCCGGGTGCCGAGTCTCAGGCTCACGCTCCCAACGAGGTCACCTACAAGGACGACCTGGTCACCGCTGCCGCCATGTATGTTGCTGCTTTGAACCTCTACGATCCGAGCCAGGCCGATGGCGACGCTACCGTGTTCCGCGCCGGTCTGACCAACAACAAGATCGACTAGTCCCATTCCTTGATCTTGTTGAGCCGGGGGCCGCTCGTGTCCCCGGCACCCCCTGTTGACTTGGGGCCCGCGGTCGTTATCTCCCATGCTTCCTCAACGGTAGCGGGTCCTCGTCATAGCGCTCTGCATGTTCTAGCCACACGCGCATGCCGGAGCACATCTACTCATTGCGATCGTTTCATCTATGGAAAGGATATTTACATGGACGCCAAGTTTACCGAGCTCGTCGAGCAGCTGAACGGCCTCGATTTTAAGGGCATGTACGGCAGCGACTTCCTGCACACCTGGGATAAGACCACCGATGAGCTCAAGGCTCTCTACATCGTTGCCGACGCCCTGCGCGAGCTGCGTGAGAACAACGTTTCGTCCAAGATCTTCGACTCGGGCCTGGCCGTCTCCCTGTTCCGCGACAACTCCACCCGTACGCGCTTCTCCTTCTCTAAGGCCGCCAACCTGCTCGGCCTCGAGCTACAGGACCTGGACGAGAAGAAGTCCCAGATCGCTCACGGCGAGACCGTCCGCGAGACCGCTACCATGATCTCCTTCATGGCCGACGTCATCGGCATCCGCGACGACATGTACATCGGCAAGGGCGACGCCTACATGGCCGAGGTCTCCGAGTCTGTCCAGCAGGCCTACGAGGACGGCGTTCTGGATCACCGTCCCACGCTCATCTCCCTGCAGTCCGATTCCGACCACCCCACGCAGTCCTCTGCCGACATGCTCTACCTCATCAACGAGTTTGGCGGCCTCGAGAACCTCAAGGGCAAGAAGGTTGCCGTCACCTGGGCCTATTCGCCTTCTTACGGCAAGCCGCTGTCCTGCCCGCAGTCGCTGATCAGCCTGCTGCCCCGTTTTGGCATGGACGTCACCCTGGCCCACCCCGAGGGCTACGATCTCATGCCCGAGGTCGTCGAGCGCGCCAAGGGCTATGCCGCCGAGTCCGGCACCACCTTTAAGCAGGTCAACACCATGGCTGAGGCCTTCGAGGGCGCCGACATCGTGATCCCCAAGAGCTGGGCTCCGTTTGCCGCCATGGAGAAGCGCACCAACCTGTACGCCGAGGGCGACGACGCCGGCATCGCTGCGCTCGAGAAGGAGCTGCTCGCTCAGAACGCCACCCATCAGGATTGGTGCTCCACGACCGAGCTCATGGAGAAGACCGCCAACGGCCAGGACACCATCTTTATGCATCCGCTGCCCGCCGACATCTCTGGTGTCTCTTGCGAGCACGGCGAGGTCAACGCCGACGTCTTTGACATGCACCGCGTGGGCATGTACAAGGAGGCCAGCTACAAGCCGTACGCGATCGCAGCCATGATGTTCCTGCAGAAGGTTGCCGATCCCGCCGCTACCCTCAAGGCCCTCGACGAGCGCAACACCGCCCGTTGGTTCCAGGCCTAAAGCTGGGCTGAGAAATGGCTAAGCGTATTGTTGTCGCCCTGGGTGGAAACGCCCTCGGCGCCAACCTTCCCGAGCAGATGGAGGCCGTCAAGACGACTTCCAAGGCTATCGTCGACCTGATCGAGGAGGGCAACGAGGTTGTCGTCGTGCATGGCAACGGTCCCCAGGTGGGTATGATCGCCAACGCGATGGCCGAGCTCACGCGCTCTAACCCTCAGAAGTACGTTCCCTGCCCGCTGTCCGTTTGCGGCGCCATGAGCCAGGGCTACATTGGCTATGACCTGCAAAATGCGCTGCGCGAGGAAATGCTCGACCGCAATATCGACAAGGGTGTCGCCACCGTGCTCACCCAGGTCGAGGTTGCGGCAGACGACCCGGCCTTTGCCGACCCGGTCAAGCCGATCGGTCCGTGGATGAGCGAGGCCGAGGCCAAGGAGCTGGAGGCCGACCGCGGCTACCAGTTCATCCACGACGAGAAGCAGGGCTTCCGTCGCGTGGTGGCTTCGCCCAAGCCCGTGAACATCGTCGAGCTCGACACCATCAAGTCGCTCGTCGAGTCCAACCACGTGGTGATCTCCTGCGGCGGTGGCGGCATTCCCGTCACCAAGGCCCAGGGCAACCACCTTAAGGGCGCTGCCGCCGTCATCGATAAGGACTTTGCGGCCGAGAAGCTCGCCGAGCAGCTCGATGCCGATGCCCTGATTATCCTGACGGCCGTGGAGAAGGTTGCCATTGGCTTTGGCACCGACCACGAGCAGTGGCTCGACACGCTGACCGCGGCTGACGTAAAGCGTCTGTCCGAGGCCAACGAGTTCGGTCGCGGCTCCATGCTGCCCAAGGTCCAGGCCGCCTCGACGTTTGCCGAGAGCAAGCCGGGCCGCACGGCGCTCATCACGCTGCTCGAGAAGGCGCGTGACGGTCTTGCCGGCAAGACCGGTACCACGTTTACCGGCGACGCTGAGTAGGCATATCTGCACCATTGAGGAGGGTGCCCTGCGTCGCGGGGTGCCCTCCTTTGTGCTATGGGGAGCCAAGAGGCGTTCGCTGGAAAACGAGTGCGTGCCTGTTCCGACGGAGTGTGAGCTTGCTATGGTGGGTATAGCAACTATGGTGTCCAAGGCAGCCAGGGGAGGTTTGCGGAGATGAAACTCGGTTGCGTCATTATGGCTTCGGGCGAGGGCAAGCGGTTTGGCTCTAACAAGATGCTCGCCGATATCTATGGCGAGCCGCTGATTGCCCGGACCATCGATTCGGTCCCCGGGGGCTTTGATGTTGTGGTTTCGACGCGTTGGCCCGAGGTCGCCCATATTTGCGAGGACAAGCATTGCCCGTGCGTGCTGCACGATGGCGAGCTGCGCAGCGAAAGCGTCCGTGCGGGCCTTTCGTGGGGAGTCGAACGCAACTGGAAAGGTTGCCTCTTTTTGCCGGGCGACCAGCCACTTGTGAGTTCGGATTCTTTTGAGGCGCTCGCCGGTGCTTTTAAGGCCAACGGCGGCGTCGCGCCCGTGCGTCTTGCCCTAAACGGCGAGCCGGCCTCTCCGGTGCTGTTCCCCGCGAGCTTCTTTCCCAACCTTATGGGGCTTAAAGGAAAGGACGGCGGATCGTCGCTGCTGCGCGGCCGTGCCGATGTCCAGCTGGTCGAGGCGCGTGCCTACGAGCTGTGGGATGTCGACACCGCCAAGGGCCAGCGCCGCGTCTCGGAGCATATCGCCGCCTGCTCGTATTTTGATCGCGTGGCCAACTGCATCAATCAATAAGGAGCAATTATGATCATCATCAAAAACGGCGCACTCGTGACGCCCCAAGGGCTTCGCCGCGCCGATCTTGCCATGGATGGCGATAAGATCGTACGGATTGCCGCGGCGATTGAGCCGGCCGAGGGCGATACCGTCGAGGATGCTGCGGGCTGCTGGGTGTTCCCGGGCTTTATCGATGGGCACACGCACATGCAGTGCTGGACCGGCATGGATTGGACAGCCGATAGCTTTGAGACCGGCACGCGCGCGGCTGCCTGCGGCGGCACGACGACCATTGTGGACTACGCGACGGCCGATCGCGGCGTGACCATGCCCGATGCCTTGGTCGAGTGGCATCATCGCGCCGACGGCACCTGCACCGCCAACTATGCCTTCCATATGGCGCTTGCCGAGTGGAATGAGCGCAACCGCGCCGATCTTTCGGCCATGCGCGAGGCGGGCGTGTCGTCGTTTAAGACCTACTTTGCCTACGACCATCTGCGCCTGGACGATGCCGAGACGCTCGAGGTGCTGGAGGAGCTCAAGCGCGTGGGCGGTATCCTGTGCGTGCATTGCGAGAACGGCACGTTGGTCAACGCGCTGCAGAAGCGCGTGTTTGAGCAGGGTATCCACGGGCCCGAGGGCCATGCGCTCAGCCGTCCGGACGTGTGTGAGGCCGAGGCCGTGAGCCGCCTGCTGTATCTGGCGCACTTGGCCGGGGACGCTCCGGTCAACGTGGTGCACCTTTCGACCAAGCTGGGGCTCGAGGCCATTCGCGCTGCCAAAGCGCACGGGCAGAAGAACATCTATGTCGAGACCTGCCCTCAGTATCTGATGCTCGACGACACCTGCTATCTGGAGCAGGGCGAGGACGGCTTTGCGGGCGCCAAGTACGTGATGAGCCCGCCGCTGCGCCATGCCGGTGACCGTGCCGCGCTGCGCGAGGCGCTTGTGGCTGGCGAGATCGATACTATTGCGACCGATCATTGCAGCTTTAACCTGCACGGGCAAAAGGACCGAGGACGCGATGATTTCCGCGCGATTCCCAACGGCGGGCCCGGCGTGGAGCATCGTCCCGTTGCGATTGCCACGAGCTTTGAGGGACAGCTGGGTCCCGAGGATCTGTGCCGCTTGATGAGCGAGAATCCGGCGCGCGTTTTTGGCATGTATCCGCGCAAGGGCTGTCTTGCCGAGGGCGCCGATGCCGACGTGTGCGTGTGGGATCCGTGCGCGCGTTGGACGATCAGCGCCGCGACGCAGCATCAGGCCGTGGACTACACGCCGCTCGAGGGCTTTGAGGCACATGGCCGCGCCAAGGCCGTGTTTGTGAACGGCGTGCTGGCGGCACGCGACGGCGAGCCCACCGGAGCCCAACCCGGCCGCTACGTGCCCCGCTAACGGGAAGACCGCCGGGGTAGCTAATTTGGGAGATGATTTTTTGGGACGGGGTAGCAAAAAGAGCCCCGTCCCAAATTTGCTACCCCTGGAGGCTGGTGGCGATGAGGGGGCGGTTGAGGGCTGCCTCGAAGCGATCTGCCATTGTTGGGTCGGCAAGCGTGTCGGCTTGGTTGAGCATGATACGGGCATTGTTGAGGTTCAGCATCTGCAGCTCGGCATTGAGCACCTGGGCGACGCGCTCTGGGGTGGCAGCGTCGGTGGGCTCGCAGCCGCAGCGCTCGCAGAAGAGCTCGGGGCGGTGGACAACCTCGGCGACGGGCTTGCCCAGCCCCGAGGCGCCGACGACCCAGACAACGTTTGTCGCGGCGGCGGGAATTACCGGCTCCCAGGCGGCATGTGCCTTGAGCGGGAGTCGCTTGCTGCCATCTGCCTCGGCCAACACATAGTCAAAGCGCTGCGCCAGCTGGTCGAGCGGCTCAGCGGGGGCGGAGAGCTTGCCTGTCTCCGGGTCCAAAACACCCGTCTGGCAGATGCTTCCGCGGACAAGTCCCGCGCATGCCTCGCAGGTGCAGCCGGGAACATGTAGGGTCCCCGGCTTCCAAGGCGCGGCGTCCAGGCGACGGCTCGACCCGTCCCATGGCACGCCGGCGACGGGAAACATGTGCGTGGTGGTACAGAGGAGCACGCGGCCGCCAGCGCGCATGAGCTCGAGACCCAGCGTCTTCAGCAGCGTCGACTTGCCGCCACTGCCGATAATCGCGGTAATGCCCGACTCGATCCTGAGCGCGGAGGCAAGATTGCCGCTAACCGTTTCCATCTGTTCACCGCCGTATAATACTGTGATAATAAATAATCATCAGAGTAGCGGCCGAACCGCTTTTGCTCTGCTCAAACCGTAGCACAGGGAGGTGCCCCGGGAATGCTCGTTTATGTTCGCGGCGCCGGCGATATCGCCACGGGCGTCGCCGCTCGCTTGGTGCGCGCCGGCGTTTCGGTCGTTATGGCCGATATCGCGGTTCCCACGTGCATCCGCCGCACAATCTGTTTTTGCGAGGCCATTCGCCTGGGCGAGGTCGAGGTCGAAGGCATTCGCGCTCGCTTGGCACGGACGCCGGCTGAGGCGCTTGAGATTACCGAGGCTGGAGACGTCGCTGTTGTGGTGGACCCTCAGGCCAAGATGCTCGGCGAGCTGAAACCCGCGGCTGTGGTCGACGCGATTTTGGCTAAGCGCAACTTGGGCACCACGCGCGACATGGCGCCTGCCGTCATCGCTGTGGGGCCGGGCTTTACCGCGCCGGTTGACTGCGACGCCGTGGTCGAGACCATGCGCGGGCATTTTCTCGGCCGTGTCATTACCCAAGGTTCGCCCCAGCCCAACACGGGCGTGCCGGGCATTATCGCCGGCTATGGCAAGGAACGTGTTATCCACAGCCCCGCCGCCGGCGTGTTTCGGTCCGACCGCGCAATCGGCGACATCGTGAGCGCCGGAGACGTGATTGGCTACGCGGGCGATACGTCCATGTGCACGCAGATCGATGGCTGTCTGCGCGGGCTTTTGGCGAACGGCGTGCAGGTGACTGAGGGCTTTAAATGCGCCGATGTCGACCCGCGCGGCGATGCCAGCTATATCAACTACATTTCGGACAAAGCGACGTCGGTCGGCGGCGGCGTGCTCGAGGCACTCGCTATGCTCACCGATGTCTTTAGAGGATAGAAGGCGGCAATGGAAAAGCTCGATGTTGTGAATGCGGCGCTTGCCGCCCTGCGTGCTGGCGAGACGTGCGAGCTGGTGGTCGTGGCCGGTACGGCGGGGTCGTCCCCGCGCGGTGTGGGCGCCTGGATGGCCGTCTTTGCCGATGGCAGCCAGGCGGGCACTATCGGCGGCGGCAAGATTGAGCTCTTTGCGCTGGATGAGGCGCGCGAGCTCCTGAGCGCGGGACAGTCGCGTCTGGTCCGCTACACCATGGGCGGCGAGAACTCCGATACCGGCATGATCTGCGGCGGAGCCATCTGCCTGTGCTATCTGCGCCTGGATGTATCGCAGGCGCCGTTGTTCCAGTCGGTTGCCGACATCTTGGCCTATCGGCGCATCGGCGACTTCGTCATCGACTTTGAGCCGTTTATCGCGAGCGTGCTCGAGGGCGATGTGGCCGAGTACCATGGCGAGGAATCGCGCCGCACCATTGCGGGCTGCCCCGGGCTTTCGCTGGTGGAGGAGGGGAGTAAGGTCACCTACACCAACGCCGCCTCCGAGATTCCCACGGCGCACATCGAGACGCTCTGCCCCGAGGGCCTGACCTATATCTTTGGCTGCGGCCACGTGGGCGCTGCGACGGCGCGGGTGCTCACGGCGGCGGGCTTTGCCGTCGTGGCTTGCGACGACCGCCCCGGCACGTTGACCCCCGAATGGGTGCCCGGCGTCTACGACCGTCGTCTGGTCGATTATAAGAACCTGAGCGAGCTGTGCCCCATCGGCCCGCGCGACCTGGTGGTCGTCGCCACGGCGGGTCACAAGTCCGATATCGATGTGGTGATTCAGGCCATGCGCGCCAAACCCGCCTATCTGGGCTGCTTGGGCTCGCGCCGCAAGACCGCCTTTGTGCGCGCCCGCCTGGAGCAGGAGGGCTTTACGCAGGAGCAGATCGACGGGCTGCACCTGCCGATTGGTGTCGCCATCGAGGCCGAGGACCCCGAGGAGATCGCCATCTCCATCGCTGCCGAGATGATCCACCTGCGCCGCACCAAGCTCGTCCCCCGCAAGCGCTAGTCGCATCCCCATCAATAAGTTGCGGTGAAATGCGGGCTGTTTAAGCCAGTTAAGCCGTCAAACAGTCCCTATTTCACCGCAACTGCCATTTTCCTCCGTCGCATGCGGATCGGTTTGTGCGGGGGAGTTGTGGAGTTGTGCAGGCAGACGAGGTTTTTCTGGAAAAACGCTCCCGATGCGCGTATAGTACCGATTGTTTTGTCGGCTCCTGCTGTGTCGAGTCCAAACCGCGAAATGCCATGAGCGGCGCGGATGCAGCCAGGAGGCACGAGGACAACCCATCGTGGCCACGCCCCGTGCTTAAAACCCCAAGAAGGAGTGAACAATGGCAGAAGAGAAGTATGTGCCGCGTCTGAAGACCAAGTACAACAACGAGGTCAAGCAGCAGCTTCAGGACAAGTTCCAGTACGAGAACGTCATGATGATCCCCAAGTTTGAGAAGATCGTCGTGAACATGGGTGTCGGCGAGGCCGCTACCGATTCCAAGGCCATCGACGGTGCCGTGCGCGACCTGCGCGCCATCACCGGCCAGCAGCCGATGATCACCCGTGCCCGCAAGTCCATCGCTACCTTCCGCCTGCGCGCTGGTATGCCGATCGGCTGCAAGGTTACCCTGCGTGGCGACCGTATGTGGGAGTTCTTCGATCGTCTGACCTCCGTCGCGATTCCCCGTATCCGCGACTTCCGCGGCATCTCCGCCAAGAGCTTCGACGGCCGTGGTAACTTCTCCATGGGCGTCACCGAGCAGCTCATCTTCCCCGAGATCGACTTCGACTCCGTCGATCACCAGCGTGGTATGGACATCACTTTCGTGACCACCGCCAATACCGATGAGGAGGCCAAGGCCCTTCTGGACGCCTTCGGTTTCCCGTTCAAGAAATAGGTTCACCTGCCCTATGAGCGCCGTTCCCAGAAGGGGGCGGCGCTTGGGGCGAACAATACTCTATGTGAGGAGGATATAAGTGGCTAAGACATCGATGATCGTCAAGTGCAATCGCAAGCAGAAGTTCTCTACTCGTGAGTACACGCGCTGCCAGCGCTGCGGCCGTCCGCACTCTGTGTACCGCAAGTTCGGCCTGTGCCGTGTCTGCTTCCGCGAGCTTGCACTCAAGGGCGAGCTTCCCGGCGTTAAGAAGGCCAGCTGGTAAGTCACTACCAGCGTTTCAAGCATCCGTTTGGAACAGGGAAAACGCGCTAGTTAGGCTTTGCCGTTAAGGGCGGCGAAGAACCAAGAGCACGTGTTCATCAAGAACGAAGGAGAATCTGTATGAACCTTACAGACCCGATCGCAGATATGCTTACGCGCATCCGTAACGCTAACTCTGTGAACAAGGCCACGGTCTCCATGCCGAGCAGCAAGAAGCTCGTCGAGATCGCTCGTGTTCTGCACGAGGAGGGCTACATCGAGGGCTACGATGTCGAGGACACCGTTCCCCAGAAGACTCTGCACATCACGCTTAAGTATGGTCCCAAGAAGGCTAAGGTCATCAACGGCATCCGCCGCATTTCCAAGCCGGGCCTGCGTAAGTACACCGGCGTTGCCGACATGCCCCGCGTCCGCGGTGGCCTTGGTACCGCCATTATTTCCACCAGCCATGGCGTTATGACCGACCGCGATGCTCGCAAGCACAACGTCGGCGGCGAGATCATCGCTTACGTCTGGTAATTCGCTCGGTAGGTAGAAGGAAAGGAGATCACCGTGTCTCGTATCGGTAATAAGCCTGTCCAGATTCCCGCCGGAGTCGAAGTGGCAGTCAACGGCAACAACGTTGTCGTCAAGGGCCCCAAGGGCCAGCTCGAGCTCGATGTCTTTGAGAAGCTCGCTATCAACATCGAGGACAACGTCCTCACCGTTTCCCGTCCCGACGACGAGCGTGAGACCCGTGCCCGCCACGGCCTCACCCGTGCCCTCATCCACAACATGGTTGTTGGCGTTTCCGAGGGCTTCGAGAAGAAGCTCGAGCTCGCCGGCGTCGGTTACCGCGTGCAGCAGAAGGGCAAGAACCTCGAGTTCTCCCTGGGCTTCTCGCACCCCGTGATCGTCGAGGCTCCCGAGGGCATCACCTTCGAGGTTCCCGACAACACCCACGTGAACGTCAAGGGTATCAACAAGCAGCAGGTCGGTCAGATCGCCGCTGAGATCCGCGGCCATCGTCCTCCCGAGCCTTACAAGGGCAAGGGTATCCACTACGTTGGCGAGCACATCCGCCGCAAGCTGGGTAAGGCCGCCAAGTAGTCGTAACCGACTCACTCGCATAAGACCAGCACCCCGTCAGGTGCTGGCAAGATCAACCTTTTTAGGAGTTTACGTATGAACAAGCATAAGGCGAAGCTGGAAGGCCTCAAGCGTCGTCAGCGTCGTGTTCGCGGCAAGGTCTCGGGTACCTCCGAGCGTCCGCGTCTTCGCGTGACCCGTACTAACGCCAACATCTATGCCCAGATCATCGACGACAGCAAGGGCTCTAGCCTGACGCTCGTCTCTGCCTCGACCCTCGAGGCCGAGTTCAAGGGCACCCACACCTCGAACAAGGAGGCTGCGGAGAAGGTCGGTCAGCTCGTTGGCAAGCGTGCCATCGAGGCCGGCATCACCAAGGTCGCCTTCGATCGCGGTGGCCGTATCTACCATGGCCGCGTCAAGGCCCTCGCCGACGGTGCTCGTGCCGCCGGTCTCGAGTTCTAGGAGGTATGTAGCACATGGCTCGTAATCAGAAGCAGCAGCGCGAGGCCTCCGAGTTCGAGGAGCGCGTCGTTTACATCAACCGCGTGTCGAAGACCGTCAAGGGTGGTCGTCGCATGAGCCTCGTCGCTCTCGTCGTCGTTGGCGACGGCAAGGGCAACGTCGGCGTTGGCATGGGCAAGTCCGCTGAGGTGCCCCTGGCCATCTCCAAGGCGTCTCTCGATGCCAAGAAGAACATGTTCCACGTGCCGGTGACCGAGCAGGGCACCATCCCGCACGAGGTTCTCGGCCACTTTGGTGCCGGCCGCATCATCATCAAGCCCGCTGTCGAGGGTACCGGCGTTATCGCCGGCGGCGCTGTGCGTCCCCTCTTCGAGCTTGCTGGCATCAAGAACGTCCTGTCCAAGTCCCTCGGTACCGACAACGGCCTCAACATCATCAAGGCTGCCGTCGAGGGCCTCAAGGAGCTCTCCAGCCCTGAGGACGTCGCGGCTCGCCGTGGCCTGACGGTCTCCGAGATGTTCGTCGGTAAGGAGAACTAAGCATGGCTGACACCATCAAGATCAAGCAGGTCCGCAGCACCAACGGTTGCAAGCAGGACCAGGTCCGTACTGTCCGTGCCCTCGGTCTCCACAGGATCCGCGAGGTTCGCGAGATTGCTGACAACGAGTCCGTCCGCGGCATGATCTTCAAGGTCAAGCACCTTGTCGAGATTGTAGAGGAGTAGCAAATGCAGCTTCACGATCTTACTCCCGCGCCCGGTTCCACCAAGAACCGTAAGCGCGTCGGCCGTGGCAATTCTTCGGGTCACGGCACCACTTCTGGCCGCGGCCAGAAGGGCCAGGGTTCCCGCTCTGGTGGCACCAAGGGTGCCGGCTTCGAGGGTGGCCAGACTCCGCTGGCTATGCGCCTGCCCAAGCTTCCGGGCTTCCGCAACCCCCGTCGTATCGAGTACACCGCTGTTAACGTTGAGCGTCTCGAGCGTAAGTTCGAGGACGGCGCTGTAATCGACGGTGCCGCTCTTAAGGCCGCTCGCATCACCAAGAGCGAGTTCGAGCCCGTCAAGGTGCTCGGCAATGGTGAGCTCACCAAGAAGTTCACGGTCAAGGTCGACAAGGTCAGCGCTTCTGCGCAGGCCAAGATCGAGGCCGCCGGCGGAAAGGTCGAGCTGCCGTGCTAAATGGTCTTAAGAATGCTTTCCGCATCAAAGAATTGCGCGAAAAGATTCTTTTTACCATAGCTATGCTCGTCGTGTACCGCATTGGTGCGCACGTTCCTGTGCCCGGCATTCCCTTCCAGGGGATGCTGGGCCTTTTCTCGACCGATAACAATTCGGTCGCCGCAGGTGCTATGGCCCTCCTGAATCTTTTCTCTGGCGGCGCATTGAGCTATGTGTCGGTGTTTTCGCTGGGCATCATGCCTTACATCACCAGCTCGATCATCCTCCAGATGCTCCAGGCCGTTGTGCCTTCCCTGCATGAGCTTGCCCGCGAGGGCGAGGTCGGTCAGACCAAGATTACGCAGTATTCGCGTTACCTCACCTTGGCTCTGGCAATCCTCAACTCCGTGGGTTACCTCTTCCTCTTTAAGAGCTTCGGCATCAGCTTTAATGGCGCTGGCGCTCCCGAGATCATCTTCGACCTCATGATCGTCGGCACGCTCACTGCGGGCGCCATGCTGATCATGTGGATTGGTGAGCTCATCACCCAGCGCGGTATCGGCAATGGCATGTCCCTGATCATCTTTGCGAACATCATGGCCGGCCTGCCGCAGGCGATCTTCTCCAGCACCGAGGGTAATGCCGGTGGCATCATCACCATGGTGATCATCTGCGCCATCATCCTGCTGGTTATCCCGCTGATTGTTTTTCTTGAGCGCGGCCAGCGCCGCATCCCGGTCTCCTACGCTAAGCGCGTCGTGGGCCGTCGCATGATGGGTGGCCAGACCACCTACCTGCCCATCAAGGTCAATACCGCGGGTGTCGTGCCGATCATCTTCGCTTCGGCGCTGCTGTACTTCCCGGCTCAGATTGCCGTGTTCTTCCCCGGCATCGGCTGGATTCAGGCAGTTGCCTCTGCGCTTTCGACCGGTTGGCTCAACTGGGTGCTTAATGTTGTCCTCATCGTGTTCTTCGCGTACTTCTACACCTCCATGGTGTTCAACCCCGATGACACGGCCGACAACCTTAAGAAGCAGGGCGGCTTTATTCCGGGCGTCCGTCCGGGTAGGGCTACCGCGGCCTACATCAAGAACGCGCTCAACAAGATCACGCTTCCCAGCGCTGTCTTTTTGGCGCTCATCGCCATCGTGCCTTCGATCATCTTCTCCTTCACGGGTAACCATCTGATCCAGGCATTTGGCGGCACGTCCATCCTCATCATGGTCGGCGTCGTGCTCGACACGGTCGATAAGCTCGAAGGCCAGATCAAGATGTATGATTACGATGGATTCTTTAAATAGGCTAGAGGAGGATTGCTCATGAACCTCGTATTGCTCGGAGCTCCGGGTGCCGGTAAGGGCACCGTCGCACAGGAGCTCGTCGCCGAGTTTGGCGTCGCTCACATTTCCACGGGCGACCTGCTGCGTGCTGCCGTCAAGGGTGGCACCGAGCTTGGTATTCAGGCTAAGAAGTACATGGACGCTGGCGAGCTTGTTCCCGACCAGCTCGTGATCGACCTTGTCAAGGAGCGCCTTGCTGCCGATGACGCCCAGCAGGGCTTCATCCTCGACGGCTTCCCGCGCAACATCGCCCAGGCTGTGACGCTCGATTCCGAGCTCTCCGCCATGGGTCGCGAGATCGACTGCGCCCTTCTGGTCGACGTGGCCCCCGAGGTCATCATCGATCGTCTGTCTTCGCGTCGCACCTGCCGCGCCTGCGGTTACACCGGCACCGCTGCCGATGCTACCTGCCCCAAGTGCGCCGGCGAGATGTATCAGCGCGACGACGACAAGCCCGAGACCATCAAGAACCGTCTCGACGTCTACGAGAAGTCCACGAGCCCGCTCGTCGACTACTATCGTGGCCAGGGTCTGCTCAAGTCGGTCAACGGTGACCAGGCTCGCGAGACCGTGTACGGGGATGTCAAAGAGGCTCTTGGTCTATGATCAAGATTAAGTCTGCAACGCAAATCGAGCAGATGAAGAAGGCAGGAGCGCTATCTAAGATGGCGCTCCGCCACGTTGGAGCCATGGTGCGCCCTGGTGTTTCGACCTTTGAGCTCGATCAGCTCGCGGAGCAGATTATCCGTATGCATGGCGGCACCCCGGCCTTTAAGGGTTACGGCGGGTTCCCCGGTACCATTTGCGCATCGATTAACGATGCCGTGGTCCACGGTATTCCCAACCCCGACATGATCCTGCGCGATGGCGATATCATCTCCATCGATACGGGAGCCGTTGTCGACGGTTGGGTTGGCGATAACGCTTGGACGTTTTTCGTCGGCACCCCTACGCCCGAGGCCAAGGCCCTGTGCGAGGTCACGCGCGATTGCCTTAAGGCTGCCATCGAGCAGGCTATTCCCGGTAACCATATCGGGGACGTCGGTTATGCCGTTCAGTCTCTCGCCGAGTCTCACGGTTACGGCGTGCTTCGCGACTATGTGGGCCATGGCATTGGCCGTGTGATGCACGAGGACCCCAACGTTCCTAACTATGGAAAGAAGGGGAGAGGCGTTCGCCTCCAGGCTGGCATGGTCATTGCCATCGAGCCGATGGTTACGATGGGTTCCAACCATGTGAGCACGGGCTCCGACGGTTGGATCGTCACGACCAACGACCACCTGCCCGCCGCGCACTACGAGAACACCGTCGCCATTACCAATGACGGACCGGTGATTCTCACCACGGATGCCCAAGGTGCTTGGTGTTCCTTGCAGGGCGGTGAAATGTAGGGGTCCCGTTCAAATACGTCGGCATCTACATTTCTGTAAAGTAACAAGTTCCGCTTAGTTGTGGAGCCATTACGAAGATATTACGATACGTGCATGCGTATTGTAGAATACTCAATCGCTGTCGTTTTCTAGAGAAAGATGATTGCTTGTGAAGAAGGAAGACGCAATTGAGCTCGAGGGTACGGTAAAGGAACCGCTGCCCAACGCCATGTTTAAGGTCGAGCTCGAGAACGGTCATTCGGTTCTGTGCAACATTTCTGGCAAGATCCGAATGAATTACATCCGTATTCTCCCCGGTGACAGGGTTGTCGTGGAGCTTTCCCCGTACGACCTGACCCGCGGCCGCATCACCTATCGCTACAAATAGCGGCACGCATACACGCACTCCATTTCCGGCTGCAGGCTTAGCTCAACCTACGGTCGGATTGTGTGTGAAGACCAGCCATAGTTTTAAACGCCTGCGGCTGGGCGAGTAGATAGTAGGGAAGTAGTTTGAGCGCTACCGAAAGGAAGAACGATGAAGGTACGTCCTTCGGTCAAGAAGATGTGCGATAAGTGCAAAATCATTAGGCGCCATGGCAGGGTCCTCGTCATTTGCGAGAACCCCCGTCATAAGCAGCGTCAGGGTTAAGAGAGGAGACTACGTTGGCCCGTATTAATGGTGTCGACCTCCCGCGTGAGAAGCGCGTTGAGATCGGTCTGACCTACATTTACGGCATCGGCCGCACCACTGCGACGAAGATCTGCGTCGAGTGCAACGTTAACGTGGATACGCGTGTTAAGGACCTCACCGAGGATGAGGTTAACGCCATCCGTGATTATATCGATAAGAACCAGATCATGGTTGAGGGCGACCTCCGCCGTGAGCGCAACCAGAACGTCAAGCGCCTTATGGACATCGGCTGCAACCGCGGCCTTCGTCACCGCAAGGGCCTCCCGGTCCGCGGCCAGCGCACCCACACTAACGCTCGTACCCGCAAGGGCCCGAAGCGTCAGATCGGTGCTAAGAAGAAGAAATAAGGAGCGCTAGATAGATGGCTACTGCTAAGAAGAACGTTCGCGCTGCCCGTCTGAAGCGCGCGGACCGTAAGAACATTTCCGTGGGCCAGGCTCACATTCGTTCTACGTTCAACAACACGATCGTTTCGATCACCGATCCCCAGGGCAACGTCATTTCCTGGAAGTCGGCTGGCCAGGTGGGCTTCAAGGGCTCCCGTAAGTCCACGCCGTTCGCTGCCCAGATGGCTGCCGAGGCTGCTGCCAAGCAGGCCATGGAGCACGGTATGAAGAAGGTTTCCGTCTTCGTCAAGGGCCCCGGCTCCGGTCGTGAGACCGCCATTCGCTCCCTCCAGGCTGCTGGCCTCGAGGTCTCGAGCATCCAGGACAAGACCCCCATTCCGCACAACGGCTGCCGCCCCAAGAAGCGTCGCCGCGTGTAACTGAAAGGATCGTATCAATATGGCAATCGACAGGACTCCTGTTCTTAAGCGCTGCCGTCAGCTCGGGATCGATCCCGCTGAGCTCGGTTACAGCAGCAAGAAGGAATCTATCCGTCAGCCCAAGCGCCGTCGCAAGGAATCTGAGTACGGCATGCAGCTGCGCGAGAAGCAGAAGGTCAAGTTCATCTATGGCGTTCTGGAGAAGCAGTTCCACGGCTACTTCAACAAGGCCCGTAAGATGAACGGCGTCACCGGTGAGAACCTCATGATCATCCTTGAGTCTCGCCTTGACAACGTCGTCTTCCGTCTTGGCTTCGCCCGCACCCGCAAAGAGGCTCGTCAGTCCGTCCGTCACGGTCACTTCACCGTGAACGGCAAGCGCGTGGATATTCCGTCCTACCGCGTCAAGGCCGGCGACGTCGTCGCTGTCGGCGAGAAGTTCCGTGACCTCCTCCCCATCAAGGAGGCTCTGATTTCCTCCGAGCGCTTTGAGGTCCCTGGCTGGCTCGAGGTCGATATCGAGAAGCTGTCTGGTAACGTGCTCGCTCTGCCGACGCGTGAGCAGATCAGCGGTGATATCAACGAGCAGCTCATCGTCGAGCTCTACTCTAAGTAGTCCATCCGGGCTGCTGAGGCTGGAGGTAATACATGTCAGAATTCATTAGGCCTCAGGTTCAGGTCGAAGAGATCAACGAGACGTCTGCTCGTGTCTCCGTCGAGCCGCTCGAGCGTGGCTACGGCGATACGCTGGGTAACTCCCTTCGTCGCGTACTTCTGTCCTCGCTCGAGGGTGCCGCCGTCGAGGCTATTCAGATCGATGGTGCACAGCACGAGTTCATGACCATCCCTAACATGGTCGAGGATGTCACCGACATCGTCCTGAATGTCAAGGGTCTTGTCTTCAGGGCTCTCGGCACGACCGACGAGGCGACCGCCACCATTTCTGTTGACGGCCCCTGCGAGGTCACCGGTGCGGACTTCTTTATTCCGTCCGAGTTTGAGCTGGTCAACCCCGAGCAGCACATCGCTACGCTTACCGAGGGTGGCCATCTCACCATGAGCATGCGCATCGGCTATGGCCGCGGCTATGTCTCTGGCGAGGCTAACAAGCGCGACAACGATCCCATCGGTGTGATCCACGTCGACTCGCTGTACTCGCCGGTGTCCCGTTGCGCCAAGCTCGTTGAGGCTTGCCGTGTCGGTCAGCACACCGACTACGACCGCCTTGTCCTCGAGATCGAGACCAACGGCTCCATCGCTCCGCGCGACGCCGTGGTCCAGGCTGCCAATATCATCAACCAGCATATGGCTGCCTTTATGAACCTTGCCGAGACCCCCGAGGTCGAGGAGGAGGCTTCGATCTTCGCTCCCGAGGTCACCAACGACAACGCCGAGCTGGACAAGCAGATCGAGGATCTGGACCTTTCCGTCCGTTCCTACAACTGCCTTAAGCGCGCCAGCATTCACTCGGTCCGTCAGCTCGTTGAGTTCTCGGAGAACGATCTGCTTAACATCCGTAACTTCGGTGTTAAGTCGATCGAGGAAGTGAAGGACAAGCTTGAGTCCATGGGCCTGAGCCTGAAGGCTTAATGCTTCGCATATTTGAGGAGAAACTAGACCATGCGTCACAACGTTAAGAAGGGCCTGAAGCTCGGCACCGATGCGAGCCACACCAAGGCCATGAAGAAGAGCCTGGCCAAGGCCCTCTTCGAGAACGACCGCATCAAGACCACCGAGACCCGCGCTAAGGCGCTGCGTTCGGTCGTCGATCCGATCATCACCTGGGCCAAGAAGGGCGACCTGCACTCTCGTCGTCTGGCCATCGCCAAGCTCGGCGATAAGCAGCTCGTTGCCGAGATCTTCGACAAGGCTGCCCAGGGCATGTGGCAGGACCGCAACGGCGGTTACACCCGCATCATGAAGCTCGGCAACCGTAAGGGCGACAACGCTCCTATCGTTATCATGGAGCTCGTCACCGAGCCTTGCACGCCTAAGGCCAAGAAGGCTGCTCCGGCCCCCAAGAAGGCCGCTGCTCCCAAGAAGGTCGAGGCCGTCGAGGAGGCTCCTGCTGAGGAGACCGCTGAGTAGACAATCCGTCTGCATAGGCTATATTCGAGGGGTACGTTCGCGTACCCCTCTTTTTTTGTCGCGATACCGTTGATTGTTTGTTGGGAGCGCCCATGACCGCGCCGTCTGATTTCAATTCGATTCCTGAGCTCGATGCCACGCTTGTATTCTGTGTTGCCTATGATGGCTCGTCCTATAGCGGATTTGCCGAGCAGCCGGGCCAGACGACCGTTGCGGGCGAGTTGCGCCGCGCTATCGAGACGCTGCTGCGCCGCCCGATCGATCTGACGTGTGCGGGTCGTACCGATGCCGGCGTGCATGCGGTGGCCCAGTACATTAGCGTGCCCGTAACGGACGCTGAGCTTGCTCTGACGCGCCGTAGGTGGCTGAGGGCTATGGATGCCCTCCTGCCCAAAGATATCGCCATAAACGAGGTCTACAAGGCCCGTAGGGGCTTTTCTGCCCGCTTTGACGCGCGGTCCCGTACGTATACGTACCGTATTGCCGATCGCGATGCGCGCCCCGTGCTCTCGCGCGGTGCGGTGTGGTGGCATCGCTATCCCCTCGACGTCGATGCGATGGCGGCCGCCTGCCCTGCGCTTTTGGGCGAGCAGGACTTTAAGAGCTTTTGCAAGGTTGCCTCTGCTGTGGGCAAGCCCACGCACCGCTGCGTGATGCGTGCGGAGTTTGGCCACGAGGTCGCTTTTGGCGAGGATATCCTGACCTTCACTATCGAGGGCAATGCGTTTTTGCACTCGATGGTGCGTACCATTGTAGGAACGCTCGTGGAGATTGGCATGCATCGTCGCGATCCCCAGTGGATGCGCGAGGTTATTGACGCCCGTGACCGAACCGCTGCGGGTCCCACGGCGCCTGCCTGCGGCCTTACGTTTATGGGTGTGGATTACGGCCCCGACGAGCTTGTCGTTCTCGACTAGGGGAGTGCTCGGCGCGTCTGTGCCTTGCACATACTATGTGTGAGCTGCGCGTGTGCAACATCTGTTCTTGGCGTGCAACGTGTTAGGCGGCTCGTTGCTTTTATAGCTCGGGTGTACCATGAACGACAGTTTGATTTGGTGCTATCGAGAGGATGGAAAACTTGGTTCGACGTGGCTCGCATCCGCGACTTTCGGTGATCCTTGTGGTAGAAAGTTCGCCCAGCTATGCGATGCGTGCGCTCGAGAGTATCCAGAACCAAGACCTCTACGATTTGCAGATTGTCGTTGTCTGTCGCGATACTGCGCCCGGTGTGCGCCATTCGCTTCAAGTTGCTGCCGACAGGGACATCCATATTGATTTGATTGACGTCGAGGACGCGAAGCACAGCGCTTGTCTTCGTGCCGGTTTTGCTGCCTCGCGCGGCTCTCAAATCATCGCTATGAACGCCGATGAGTGGTTTGCTCCGCAGTCCCTTTCCAAGATGGTCGATATCGCGTGCGATACTGCGGCAGACATAGTGTTCCCCACGGTGTCGCTCGACCGCTATGATGCACATCGAGAGCGCCATTCGCGTGTCTTGGATGCTGCCTCTATTGCCATAGAAGACGAGTCTTCTATGGTGACTGGGCTGCCCCAGTTGATTTTGGGCGGCCTAGTCGCTCAGACCTCTGGCGTGATGTATAGCCGTCCGCTGTTTGAGGCATGCCTGTCGCGCGGCAAGGCGTACCGTACGGTTGAGTTTATGGCTTATGCGCTCTCGCAGGCACGATTTGTGTCCGGCTGCGGCGACGCTTGTTTCCACGCGGCGGCACCTAAGCTTACAGATGCCTTTGATCCCACCATGTATGCCAGGATATCCGATGACACTCGAGCGCTCGACGAGCTTGCGGACTCACTCTCGGAAGCAGATAGCGGTGGTCGGCTCAAGCTGGCAAGCCAAAAGTTCTACTTTGCCGGACTGGTCGCCTGCATCGAGAATTTGTGTCTGAGCCCGCATGGGGTGTCGTCAATCGAGCGTTCCGCCCGCATGCGTGATATGCTCGAGGCGCCTCGAACCCGTCAGATGGTCGCCGCGCTCAAGGATAACCATCGGGGACTCGGTCTGTTGTTTGGGCCGATCGCCAGCGCCAAGCCCGCGCGCTGCGTGATGTGTACGCATCTGGCAGCTTTTCTTAACCGGACGGGCGCAAAAACCGCCTAAACGGCTCATTACGAAACAAACTTGCATAGAATTGTTTCGAAATGCGTTCTTATACACAAAAGCCTTCAAATAGCGTTAAACTATTCAATCACTGATTGATTGTCTCCGCCATCTTTTGGAGAGAGGGTTTGTATGGCTAAAAAACGCAATGGGCGCCAGGATGCCATTAGAGATATTGTGCGCAATAAGGATGTCCGCACGCAGCGCGTGCTGGTCGATGAGCTCCGTGCTATGGGCTTTGATTGCACGCAGGCGACTGTCTCTCGCGATATTGCCGATATGGGGCTGCGTAAGCTCCCTGAGGGCATCTATGTTCTGGCAGAGGACCTGCACCTGCAGCGTATGGTTTCCGAGCTCGTAACGGGCGTTCTGCGTACTGATAATCTGGTTATGATCAAGGCTCAGCCTGGCACGGCTTCCGGCATCGCCGCCGCCGTTGATGCGGCAGAGTTACCCGATGTGCTTGGCTCGCTTGCCGGCAACGATACGATTTTGGTTATTGCCCAGACGGCCGAGGACGGCGAGCGTCTCGAGGCGCTGATCAATAAGTTGAGCAATTCTCGCAAGTAGGTGTGCGGGTCGTGCGCTCGGCATTGTGTGCGCTGACATAGTGGCTTGTAAGGGGCATCGACGTTGGTCGGTACCCCTTTTTGTTTGCCGGTATAAAGACCGCCCACCAGGTCGCTTCAAACTAAAAGGCCCCGAGCAGTTCAATAAGCTGCTCAGGGCCTTGTTGGCTTTAGTCGCGTACTTCTTAGCCGACCGTATCGTCAGGCGTGGGCGAGGGGTCGGGAGTGGGAGTGGGCGTAGGCGTAGGCGTAGGCGTAGGCGTGCCGCCATCGCCGCCGGTCGAACCACCAGTGGAGCCGCCCGTCGAGCCACCGGTCGTACCGGTGCCGCCGGTGGTGTCGCCGCCCGTGGTCTCGGTGGTCGTGGTCGTCGTGGTAGTCGTTGTGGTGGTTTCCTCTTCGTCCTCGTCCTCGTTCTCGTCCTTGTCGTCGTTCTCCGACTTCTTGGTGTTGTTGGTGCCGTAGAACTTCCAGACGCTGTTGTTCTTATAGGTGGGAGCCGTTCCGGTCACAAACTCCTCGCGCTCGGTACCGGTCAGAACGGTGTTCATAAACCGCTTAAAGACAGGCAGGTTGGTGCTGTCGCCCAGCAGGTCCGTGCCGTATTTTTGGATGGGGATCTCGCCCGCGGAATAGCCGGTCCACAGGGCGCACGCCAGCTGCGGGGTATAGCCGCAGAACCACAGGTTGGTGGTGTTGTCGGTGGTGCCCGTCTTGCCGGCATAGGGCTGGTTGACACTCAGGGCGCCGGCAGCACCCGTACCGCTGCCCTTCATGACGCCGGACAGAACATCGGTGACCGCGGCGGCCTCGCCCTCGGTAAGCACCTGTGAGGGATTGTCGGTGTGCTGGTACAGCACCGAACCGGTACGAGAATCAATCTCGGTGATGGCGATCGGCTGGCGATAGTAGCCGCCGTTGGCAAACGTCGCGTAGGCGGCGGCCATCTCGAGTGGCGAGATCGAGCCGGTGCCGAGCGTCATGACGGGAACGTCCTCGATGTTGTCCTTGGCGGGGTCGATGCCGAGCTTTTTGACGAGCGAGATGATCTTGCTGTTGCCGACGGCTTCCGCCACCTGGATGTAGCCGGTGTTGGAGGAGTATGCCGTCGCCTGCTTAAGCGTGATGTTGCCGTAGCTCTGGTTGGCGTAATTTTGGACCTCGGTCGTGGTGCCCTTGGCCTTGAGCGGCGAGTTGCAGTTGAGGGTGACGTTGGGGTTCATGCCGTTTTGGATGGCAGTTGCCAGCGTAAAGGCCTTAAAGGTGGAGCCGACGGGACGCTTGGCCGTGGCATGGTTTACGTGGTTCTCGTCGGCGTTGTAGTCGTAGCCGCCCACCATGCACTTGATGTAGCCGGTCTTGGGGTCGACGACGACCATGCCCATGTCCAGGCCGTCAAGCGAGAGCGTGTCGAGCTGCTCGCGGACGGCATTCTCTGCCACCTGCTGCATCGTGGGGTCGATGGTGGTCTTGACGGTCAGGCCGCCCTTAAAGAGCACGTCGGTCGAGAACTCCTGCTCCAGCAGCTGCTTGACGTAGGAGACAAAGTAGGGCTGCGAGTATACGTCGACGCCGCTGCCCGAGATTTCGGTCACATTGAGGGTGATGGGCTCGGCCTGTGCGGCATCGTGCTCCTCCTGGGTGATGTGGCCCAGGCGCAGCATGTTGTCGAGAACCTTGTTGCGGCGAGACAGTGCCAGATCGGGATTGACCGTGGGGTCGTACTGCGAGGGCGAGTTGGGAAGGCCGATCAACAGCGCGGCCTCGCTCAGGGTGAGGTCGGCGGCGCTCTTGGACAGATAGGTCTCGGCGGCGGCCTCGATACCGTAGGCGCCGTGGCCGTAATAGATGGTGTTGAGGTACATCATGAGGATCTCGTCTTTGGAGTACATGTCCTCCATCTTGATGGCGATGTAGGCCTCGCGCACCTTACGCTCGATGGTCGAGTCGAACTGCTCCTCCTGCAGGATGGTGTTGCGCACAAGCTGCTGGGTGATCGTCGAGGCGCCTTCGTGTCCGCCGCCGAGGGTTGCCACCGCAGCACGCGCGATACCCCACAGGTCGATACCGCCGTGCTCGTAGAAGCGCTCGTCCTCGACGTCAACGGTGCCTTGCAGCACGTAGGGGGAGACCTCGTCCTTGGTGATAGACTTGCGGTTTTGCGTGTAGAAGCTCGCGATCTTGTTGCCGTTGCAGTCGACGATCTCGGTGGGCTCGCTCACCAGATACGCGTTGGCGTCGGTGTAGTCGGGCAGATCGGACAGCCAGCGGTTGACGTTGCCGACCATGCCGATGCCAAACGCCACGCCCGCAATCAGCAGAAAGCCCAAAAACGAGAGCAGGATTATGGGCAGGGCGTGCGTCTTTGAACGGCTGTGTCCCTGTCGTTGGCGAGGACCCATATATTGACCTCCAGGTATGTCGTGCCGGACGGTGGATGTGCCGTCGGGGCAGGATGGACATAAGTTATTACACGATAAACCAAACGGGGCGCGCGAGGCCTCGTGTATGCTGGAAGACGGCATTTTTCAGAGTGAATGCATACCTTGGTAAGGAGTTTGTCGATGGCGATTCGGGCGATGGGGCCGAGCGGACAATGCGAGACTGGATTGGATGTCGTCAGTGCGGCGCTGCCCGAGCTGCTGGCGCCGGCGGGCGGACTCGACCAGATGCTTGCGGCTATCGCCGCGGGTACCGATGCCATCTATGCGGGGTTGGGCGGCTTTAACGCCCGTGTGAGCGCCCACGGCTTTACGGATGACGAGTTTGCGCGCGGCCGCGCCGTGGCGCATGCCCATGGCGTGCGTGTGTACGTGACGCTCAACGTGTTCGTGTTTGACGATGAGTTGTCCGACGCGGTGGCGTTGGGAGCTCATGCACTGGAGCTGGGCGCCGATGCTCTGATTGTGGCCGATGCCGGGTTGGCCTGCGCGCTGAGCGCGGCGATTCCCGGGGTCGAGATTCACCTGTCTACGCAGGCGGGCGTTCATAGCGAAGGCGCCGTGCGGCTTGCCGCCGATGAGTTGGGGGTCGAGCGCGTGACGACGGCACGCGAGCTGACGGTCGACGAGATTGCGGCGCTCTGTGCCACGGGCGTGCCCATCGAGGTATTCTGCCACGGTGCGATTTGCATCGGCTATTCGGGGGCGTGCGAGTTCTCGGCCCTGCGGCGTGGACGATCGGCGATGCGCGGCGACTGCACACAGCCGTGCCGTCTGGCGTACGACCTAGTGGACGAGGCGGGACAGAGCGTTGTCGCCGTCGAGGGGGATCGTCTGCTGTGTCCGCATGACTATCTGGGTATTGCGCATCTGCCCGAGCTTGTAGATGCCGGCGTGGCGTCGCTCAAGATCGAGGGGCGCATGAAGAACCCCGATTACGTATTCAACGTGGTGCGGGTTTGGCGCCGGGCGCTCGATATGCTGCGCGACGGCGCGTGGGACCCCGGTGCCGTGGAAGAGCTTGAGCGCGAGCTGGGAAGGTCGTTTAACCGTGGGTTTACCGATGCGTACCTGCGAGGGCGTTCGGGTGCCGAGCTGATGAGCTTTGAGCGTGCAATTAACCAGGGCGTGCGCGTGGGGCGCTTGGTCGCTGTGGGCCACGAAGAGGTGACCGTTGAGCTCGATGCCGCCGTGGCGGCGGGTGACACGCTCGAGATTCGGTTCTATCCGGGCGTCGACGCGCGCCCCGATGTGCCCAAGCGCTGGCCGCAGGTGCCCTGCCCGGTGGATGCCGCAGCGGGGAAGCGCGTCGTCGTGCATTGCAAGCGTAAGGTGGACGCGGGCTGCGAGGTATACCTGATTCGCAGCGCCGGCGTGTTGGATCAGACAGCGGCGGTGTTGGAGCGCATGCGGGCCGAGGCGGATGCGATTGCACCCGTTGCGCGCGCCGTTGAGGTGCTGCCCTTTGAGGACGTTGCGGTGGATGGCGGTGCGTCGACGGAGTTGGCGGAGCGCGCGGTTCCCGCTCACATGGTTTTTGCTTGGCAGCTGATGGATGCCGATCCGCGCGGAGAACGCGATTTATCCGACGCCGTTGTGGTGCTGGACGAGGTGTGCCGCACGGGTGACGTTGATCGGACCCGCTCACTTATGCAGCGTGCCGGGCGCGTCGTCTGCCGCAACCTGGGACAGGTGGTGATCGCTCGCGAGCTGGGCATGACGTTTGACGTGGCGGCGCCGGTGTTCTGCGCGAATCGGGTCACGCTTACCTGGCTGCGCGGACTCGGGGCGGGGCGGGTGTACTTGTCGGCCGAGTTGCTCGGCAATGATGCGGAGCGTGTTGCCGAGCTTGCCGCTTGTCCCGGTGTCTTGGGGCCTGTCGATGCCGACCGTTCCGAGCTCATGGCGTGCGAGCACTGCTTGCTGACTGCCGAGGGCGCCTGCGCCACGGATGCAACGGGGCAGATCCGTTGCCGTGACTGCTCGCGCCGTCAGCGGGCGCGCTTTTTGGTCGAACGTGACGGCACGCGTTTGCCGGTCGTTATCGACGCGTGCGGCAGGACGAGGATTTTCCTGTCGTAGGTGTTCGGCCGCGCCGTTTTGGTTATCATAAGAGAGTTTATGAACTTCCAGCACCGCCGTATCCGGTGAGGGTGCTATAGCAAAAGGAGGATACCCAATGCTGTCTGTTGACGAGCAAATGCGTATCATCACCTCGGGTGCAGCGCAGATCGTCCCCGAGGCCGACCTTCGCAAGAAGCTTGAGAAGGGCGAGCCCCTCAACATCAAGCTCGGCGTCGATCCCACCAGCCCCGACCTGCACCTGGGCCATGCCGTGCCCCTGCGCAAGATGCGTCAGTTCCAGGACCTGGGCCACAACGTCACCCTTATCATCGGCAACGGCACTGCGCTGATCGGCGACCCCTCGGGCAAGAACTCCACCCGCCCGCAGCTTTCGCAGGAGCAGATCGAGGCCAACGCCGAGACCTACGTGAGCCAGGCCATGAAGATCCTGGACCCCGAGAAGACCACCATCGTGCACAACGGCGACTGGATCCTTTCGATGGACCTGGCCGGCCTGCTGCAGGTGTGCTCCAAGTTCACCGTCGCCCGCATCCTTGAGCGCGACGACTTTACCAAGCGCTACCAGTCCCAGACGCCGATTGCCCTGCACGAGTTTCTGTACCCCGTGATGCAGGCCTTCGACTCCGTGCAGATCAAGGCCGACGTCGAGATGGGCGGCACCGATCAGCTCTTCAACCTGCTCGCCGGCCGCGAGCTCATGGAGAAGATGGGCATGGAGCCGCAGATCGCGCTTACCATGCCGCTGCTCGAGGGCACCGACGGCGTGCGCAAGATGTCCAAGTCCTATGGCAACTACATCGGCCTGACCGACGCTCCCAAGGATATGTTCGGCAAGACCATGTCCATCCCCGACGAGATGATCGGCAAGTACTATCGTCTGGCCAGCTCGCTCGCCCCGGCCGAGGTCGACAAGATCGATGCCGCCCTGGCCGACGGTTCCGCCGACCCCTACGAGCTCAAGCGCGCTCTAGGCCGCGACCTGTGCGACACCTACCACGGCGCCGGCGCCGGCGACGAGGCCCAGGCCGAGTTCGACCGTGTGTTCAAGGAGGGCCAGCTTGCCGACTTCCCCGAGAAGCACGTTGAGCTGACCGTCAACGACGAGGGCCAGATTTACCTCGCTGGCCTGCTCAAGGACCTGGGCCTTTCGGCCAGCGCCGGTCAGGCCCGCCGCGACATCGACGGCGGCGGCGTCAAGATCAACGGCAAGGCTGTGGCTCCCAAGAGCTACAACATCGATCCGAGCGCCCTCAAACTGGGCGACACCCTCTCCGTGGGCAAGCGCAAGGGCTTTAAGTTGGTCTAACGAGCGAGTTGACCTCACAAGTGCAATAAGGCCGCAGCCGGGAATCCCGACTGCGGCCTTTTTGGTTGCGACGATCCCTTGGGGACGGAGGGATCATTTGGCGGTGCCGTTAAGCGGAAGGGGTGTTAGCGGGACTTTCTTTTTGGCATACAATGGCTATTGGCTTGCTGCGGTGAAGGTCTGTCCGCTCCGCAGCTTTTTTCTACGGTTAAAGGAGTATGTATGTCCGTTGAGGTCATGAGGTCTGTGATCGATGCTGCCGAGGGGCGCGTGCCCGTCGACACGCTGTTTGCCAATGCGCAGATTGTCGACGTGTACGGTCAGCGCGTGGCGCCCGGTAGCGTTGCCGTCAAGGACGGTCTGATCGTCGGCGTGCTCTACGATGGTCGCGACGATGCCGCTGACACCTACGAGGCAACTGAGGTCATCGACTGCCAGGGTCGCTATCTCGCTCCTGGTTTTATTGACGGGCATCTGCATATCGAGTCTTCGAACATCCGCCCCGCCGAGTATGCGCGCATGGCGGCGACGCGCGGTACCACCACTGCCATTGCCGACAGCCACGAGATCGCCAACGTGGCGGGCCTGGACGGCCTGCACTTTATGATCGAGGACGGTCGCCGCGCGCCCATTTCCATCAAGTACATGATGCCCTCGTGCGTGCCCGCGCTACCCGATGAGCAAGCGGGCGCTGTGATTACCGCCGCTGACATGCAGGCGTTTTTTGCCGAGCATCCGGGCGATGTTTTTGGCCTGGGCGAGATGATGAACCTGCCGGGTGTCTTTATGGCCGACCCCGAGACCTGTGCTCGCATCGATGCTGCCAACCAGACGCCGTCCAAGCAGGTCGACGGCCATGCACCGCTCGTTGCCGGCAAGGACCTTAATGCCTATGCCGCGGCGGGCATTATCGCCGATCACGAGTCGACGATTCCCGAGGAGGCGCTCGATAAACTGTCTCGTGGCATGTACGTGATGCTGCGCGAGGGTACGTGCAGCCATGACCTGGCCAATCTGTCGCCGATGCTGCTGGAGAACCCCGCGCGCGCCCGCCGCTGCTGCTTTGCGACTGACGACCGCGCCCCTTCCGATGCGCTTGCGACTGGCATGATCGACAATGCCTGCCGCGTGGCGATTGAGGCCGGTATCGACCCCGTGGTCGCTATCTCTATGGCGTCCCTCTCCACGGCCGAGGCGTTTGGCCTGGATCACGGCTGCCGCGACCCGCACGAGCTGCGTGGTGCGATTGCCCCGGGCAAGCGCGCCGACCTGCTGGTGCTTAATGACCTGACGTTCGCCACGGCTCCGCATCGCGTATATGCCGCCGGTGCTCTGGTGGCGCAGGACGGCACCTTTGTGGGCGAGATCGCACCCGAGATGGCTGAGGTTGCGGCGCTTGCCGATGAGCTTCGCGCCTCCGTTAAGCTGCCGAAGCTTTCGCTCGACGTGTTTGACTATGCCTTTAAGCCGGGCGAGGCCGTTATCGATGTCATCCCGGGTATGGCTATCACGGGTATGGTTCGCCCCGAGAGTGCCGAGGGCCTGCGCCGCATTATGCTGATCGAGCGCCACGGCCGCGGCGTGTCGCTGCAGGCCGAGGGCGCCGACGGTGACGGCCCCGCGGGTCTGGGCTTGGTTGGCAAGCATATCGGTCGCGGCTGGGTGCGCGGCTTTACCATCACGGGTGGCGCCATTGCCTCCACGATTGGCCACGACTCGCACAACGTGTGCGTGGTGGGCGACAATGCGGCGGACATGATGGCTGCCGTTGAGGCCGTGGGCCAGGGCGGCCACGTGCTGGTGCGCAACGGCGAGGTCGTGGCGCGCATTCCGCTGGCGCTCGGTGGCCTTATGAGCGAGGGCACGGCCGAGGATGTCGCCGCGCAGCACGACGACTTTATGGTCAAGGCGCGCGCCATGGGTATCGAGCCGCCGCTCGACCCCATCATGGGCATCATCTTCCTGCCCCTGCCGGTCATCCCGACGCTCCGCATCCGCCCCGAGGGCATGTTCGACGTCACGACCTTCACCTACGCCGACTAGTCATCGGGGACGTTCTTAAACGACTATCCGTCGGGGTGGCGTGTCGCCTGACGCCGCGACCGTGAGACCTCTGGCATGTGTGAGCTATTTGCCAGGTCCTTGTAACGTTTACGCCCGCGGAGTCTTATTTGAGCTCCCTTTGGGTACGTTGGAATCGGATACACGTTCGATTCCAACAAGCCCGAAGGGAGCTTTTCTATGTTTAAACTGATTGCATCCGATATGGACGGCACATTGCTTGACGAAAACGGCCAGGTGCCTCCCGAGACCTACGAACTGATTCTGGCGCTACACGAGCATGGCGTGCATTTCGCCGCATCGTCAGGTCGTCGCTACGATCGCCTGTGCGAGTTCTTTGCGCCCGTTCGCGACAAGATGGACTTTGTCGCAGCTAACGGTGCCCAGGTCTTCGCCGACGGCAAAATGGTAGACCGCGAGGTGTATTCGCACCTGGCGATTCGAAGGCTCGCCCAAGCCGTCAGGACGTTTCCCAATCTGCATCTTGCGCTCTTTGACCGGACCAAGTCCTTCCTGCTCGATGACGAGTGCAAGTTCGTGCGTGAGGTCGATAAGGACCTTCCCAATGCCGAGCGTATTTGGGAGCTGCCCGATCCCAGCGTAAATATCATCAAAGCGAGTATCTTTTGCGACGACAGTGCGGTTATGGACAGTGCGTACGTGCTACAGCGCGAACTTGGTCAGCTCTTTACTTTTGCGCCTTCGGGCAACGCGTGGATCGATGCCATGCAGCCTGGTGTGTCGAAGGCCTCGGGTATCGCGCAGCTCGCGGAGCATTACGGCATTGGTCGCGACGAGGTCATGGCGTTTGGCGACTCGATGAACGACTACGAGATCATTCGCTTTGTCGGCACGGGCTGCGCGATGGAAAACGCGCGCCCCGCGCTCAAGGCGGTGGCCGATCGTGTCGTAGGCTGCAACCGCGACCACGCCGTTCAGCATGAGCTCCGTCGCGTGCTGGAGAGTCTCTCCTAATCCGGCAGCTGGCGACGTTCCTTTTCTGCCGACAGTGGGGGACAGTCCTTGCAGCTTTTTGCGAAGAGTGTCCCCAGTGACTAGTCTTAAGAACATCCCCAGTGACTGGCCAATGACTAGGCGAGGGCGGCCATGATGGTGCGGGCGACGCCGTCGTGGTCGTTGTCGTATTCGGTGATGGCGTCGGCGGCCTCGCGGTCTTCGGACTCGGCGTTGATCATGGCCATGCCGTGGCCCGCTGCCTGCAGCATGGGGATGTCGTTGATGTTGTCGCCGAACGCCCAGGCGTCGGCGAGACGCTCGCCCAGATGCTCACATAGCCACGTGAGGGCTGTCCCCTTGGTGGCGCCCTCACCCATGACCTCGATATTCATGGCGTAAGAACGCGTGATCTCAATGCCTCCGAGCGTGTCGAGCGCCGCCGCGATGGCGTCGCGATCGGCCGGGTCGTGCCAGTACATGGCGATGCGTTCGAGCGTCTCGACCTCGTCGATCTTGCTGTCGATATCCATGTCGATCGGTGTTCGTGTGCGCTTGAGCGAAGCCGCGATGTGGGGGTCGCCGCCGCAGAACTCATCCAGGCGCTCGTAAAGCGAGCGGGGGAGGAAGCACTGTCCATCCGCGAAGATATCGAAGGTCACATCGTGGCCGGCGGCAATGCGATGGATGCGGTGGGCAATGCCGCAATCGAGCGGACGGCTCAAGATGCGCGTGGCGCACGAGGCGTCGGTGGGCACATCGTCGTCGAGTTGCCAGACGCTGGCGCCGTTGGCACAGACCGCGTAGTGTACGGCGGAATGGGCGAGAATGGGCTCAAAGATGCCCGACAGCGGACGCCCCGTGCAGGGAACAAACTCGATGCCACGACGTGCGAGCTCGTCGAGCATTGCCCAAGTGGCGTCGCTCATCTGCTTATCGCTCGTCAGCAGTGTTCCGTCCATATCGGAAAACACAATCATTTGATGCAGCCCTTTCTATTGGCAAAAAAGCGTGGCCAAGGGCTTGGGTCCCTGGCCACGCTCAAGATCTATAACGGTCCGCGTCCTATCGGTCGGCGAGTGGCTTGTACTCCAGCGGCTCGATCACCGGACGATAGGCCGGGCGAATAATACGGTGCGCGCAGAAGAGCTCTTCCATGCGGTGCGCCGACCAGCCGGCCATGCGGGCGACGGCGAATAGCGGCGTAAAGAGCGTCTCGGGCACGCCGAGCATCTTGTAGATAAAGCCTGTGTACAGGTCGATGTTGGCGCAGATGGGCTTGGTCATGCCGTGGTCGCGCATGACCTGGGGTGCCAGGCGCTCGATACGCTCGATGAGTGCGAATTCCTCGCCCAGGTCCTTCTTGGCGGCAAGTGTGCGCGCGTAACGGCGGCATACCTCGGCGCGCGGGTCGCTGAGCGTATAGACGGCGTGGCCCATGCCGTAGATGAGGCCCGTGCCGTCGAAGGCCTGCTTGTCGAGGATCTTGCCCAGGTAGGCCGCGACCTCGTCCTCGTCCTCCCAATTGGAGACATGCGCACGGATGTCCTCGTGCATGGACACGACCTTGGCATTGGCACCGCCGTGGCGCGGGCCCTTGAGCGAGCCGATAGCCGCGGCGTAGGCGGAATACGGGTCGGTGGCCGAAGACGACAGCACGCGGCAAGCGAAGGTGGAGTTGTTGCCGCCGCCGTGCTCGGCATGCAGCATGAGCATCACGTCGAGCAGCATCGCCTCATCGCGGGTGAACGCCATGCCGCCGCGCAGGACCTGTAGGATGGTCTCGGCGGTGGAGAGACCGGGCGTGGGGTGCGGCACGTGAACCTCGGAGCCGCGAAGCTTGGCGACCGAGGCCATGTGTGCGAAGGCGGCGATGCGCGGGAGACGTGCGAGCATGGAAATGGCGACGTCGATCTCATGCTCGGGCGTAATCGCGTCGGGCTCGGCGTCGAAGGCGTAAAGCAGCAACACGGCGCGCTGGAGCACATTCATGATGCTCGACGACACCGTGGTCATGGGGAACTCTTTGACGTATTCGTCGCTCAGATGCCTAAAGGCGCCCAAGCGCTCGCAAAAACCGTCGAGCTCCTCTTTGTTGGGCAGCGAGCCCGTGATAAGCAGATAGGCGACTTCTTCGTAGCCATAGCGATTCTCGGACTGGGCATTGTTGACCAGATCCTCGATGCTATAGCCGCGCAGCGTGAGCTTGCCCTGGTCGGGCACGACTTTGCCGTCGACCTTGTTGTAGCCGTGCACGTCCGAGATACGGGTAAGGCCCGCGACCACGCCCGAGCCGTCGGCATTGCGCAGGCCGCGCTTGACGTTATGCTCGACGAACAGACCCTCGTCGTACGGATCAGTCGGCAGGCCGTGGTAGAGGTTTTCGCTTTCGGGCGAAATCTGGCGGCTCGCCTCATAATCCAAGACCAGGCGGCTCAGATGGTCATCGAAGCGGTAGTAGATTTTCTTGGCGTCGTAAGCCATGCGCGCTCCTCTCGGGGCCGTATGGGGGGCGGCGTGCTTGGGTGCAGATGCGCCGGCCTGTTCCCGTACGGCCTGTTCGCTACAGGCGGTACATAAAGTTAAAGACGTCCTCGCGCTGGATGGACACGTTGACGCCCGAAAGCTCGCCGGCCTCGGCCAGCGCCTTCTGCAGCTCGGCGAAGTCGAGCTTGGACTCGGCGGTGTCGGCCAGCATGGTCATGGTGAAGATGTCCTCGATAATGGACTGCGTGATGTCGCGGATGTCGACATTGGCCTCGCCCAAAACGCGGGTGACGCCGGCGACGATGCCGGGGCGGTTCTTGCCAAGGACGGTGATGACGATGCGGGAGGACGAGATCTCGGCCATGGGAAACCCTTTCGCGTGGTTGCGGCGCGCGCGGGGCGCTCCGCTACGGTACAGTGTTCATCATTGTACCTGTCTGGCGCAAAAAAGGCGCGCTCGCTGCGGCGTTACATGCCTGCAACATGAGCGTAAGGGGGAAGGCCGTACGGGGAAGAGCCGTCTGGCGCGTGTCCGGCTCGTGTTGGGTTGATTTCCGATCTCAGCCGAACACATTGAGCGGACAGGCCGTTCCCGCAGTCAGCCGAACGCCTCCGACGGCTGATTCCGAACTGGAAGCGGAGGGCATCCCCGCCCTTCGGTAGGGGATACCGCTCCGCGGCGCATGCCGCGGGCGGCGCCCCTATCGGACCACCGTGACCTCAGTTGGGATGGGCCCAGCACTGCCGCGTACTCGGTGAGCTAGAGCCAACTGTTCGTCTTCACGGCGCGTATGGCGATATTTCGGTCGTCCGGCTCGGTGATGCCGTAGCCGAACGCCTGGAGCGTCTCGATGGACTCCTGGATCCTCTGTTGGAACATGGGACCCGGATCGACCCTCGGCCCGAGGTGCCCGCGCCAAAGGCACGGCGTGGCGTGCAGCATGTTATGGATTTTGGAGATGGGCTCGATGTCGGCGTAGACGTTGAGCGTCGCCATGGCGTCCTTGTGGCCGAGGATCGATTGGAGCGCCTTGATATCGCCGCCTTGGCGGATCCACTGCGTTGCGAACGTGTGGCGAAGGCCGTGGAACGTGATCAGCTCGTCGTTGGTGCCCATGAGGCCGTTGGTCTCCGAGAACGTCTTGAACGCCCTGCGGATATAGCTTGTCGTCGCGAAGGTCGCGCCCGGCTCCGACAGGATGTAGCAGTCCCCGATCTCGACCGCCCCGGTAAGGCCGCGCAAGCGCAGCTTTCCGCAGTCGATCTCGTGGGTCTCCTTCAGGAAGGGGAGTAGGCCGACCGGGTCGATGGGGATACCCCTGGCGTCATGGGTCTTGGTGTCCTTGATGAACGAACCCATTCCCTTCGCGTACGCCACCGAGTGTCCGATCGAGATCAGGCCCGTCTCGAAATCCACATCGCACCACCGAAGGCCGCAGACCTCGCCGATTCGCATCCCCGTGTGCAGGGCGAGTACGACCGCCCTCTAATCCTCGGCGGACCAATCGAGTCCGAACTCCTTTCGGGCATCCTCTTCGCTCATGACTTCGAGAAGGTCTCCGGGTTGGCAACGAAGGGCGAGGCATAGCTGCTCGAGTGTGTTGAAGCGAATGCCGCGAATATGCCCTTTTTTAATACGGGACAGGTTCACGGGCGTGGTTCCAATCCTTTCGGCAAGTTCGTTCGAGGAAATCTTTCGCTCGGCCATGATCTTGTCGAGGCGAACAATTACGGGCATGGCGTTTCCTTACGCAATCTCGTCGGAGTCGAGGTACAGCTCTCGGGCGTACAAGAAGAGCTGGGAAAGCATGAACAGGACGATGCCGAGAACCAGAGAGGTCCAATCGAATGATGAAGCGATCTCTTGGGCGCCGACGGCCCCCTCGCCGCCAAACATCGAAACGGAGGTTTTGAGTGAGCCGGCGTAGAGGCTGGTGGCAGCTTGAACAACGAAGAGAATGCCGAGCACCTTCAAGCATGTCGCAGACCCTTTCTTGAAGGGGTCTCCGCTCTTGATCGTCCACACGAGAACGGCGCTGAGGATGGTCGTAGCGATACCGATGACGGCAGGGACCAATGTCGAGATCGCAAGGGCTGGATACGCGGGGGAGTCTGCAATTACAGGGTTGTCGAGCACTTCGATTGCTGGCTTTAAGGAGAACGCCACTTGTGCGATGGCGGTGGCGCAAAGGGTCGCAGAGGCTATCGCACATGCGATGCGGAAGGAATGAAGCCGGGGAGTGCGATTGTCGGAACTCATAATAACCTCCGAAGAATTTAAAAAACTCAGGTTACTTTTTAACAGTTTATGTTAAATTGACTTTGCCGGCAAGTAATCACAGCATGCTGCAACCGAAACCCCTCTAGATTGGAGAGGATTATGTTCAGTACTGTTAAGTAGTGTAAGCTCTTGGTTTTCCTCGGCCTCGCTCTTTGTCTGTTGCTGCCGGGAGCCCCCGCTTTTGCGGATACCCCGATGCCTCCTTCCCAGGAGAGCAGCCAGTGTGCCCTCGTTGAGCCCCTCGGGTATACGGACGACGTCGTCGATACCTACTGGAGCTACAGCTGTCCTCGCGGCGTAAGCGGGCACAGCATCTCGATGTTCAACATCTCTTACAAGACGATCTCCTACCGAAATGGCTATCGCCGATCCGCGCATCATAGGGAATCCCGCCTCGCTGCAATGTGCTCCTGTGGTGTTCTTGGCACAACTGATAAATGGCAATTTGTCTATAGCACCTACTAGATGCGAGGAAGGGCCGAGCATTTTGTTCGGCCCCTCTGTTCCGACTGGATGAGGTTAAGGTTGGCGATGAATATGCTCAAAATCTCGAAGGCGATCTTTAGGTCGCTTCTCTCCTCCAGGTCGCTCTGTGTTGTCGTTGTTGCGTTGATGGTTCTTTGTGCTCTGCCCGTCTTCAGGAGCGCGGCTGGCATCGACGGACGGGTCGAATACCTCGAGTCGGGAATAACCCGTGTTGAGCAGGAATTGTCAGCATCCTATGCGGATGCGCTTGTGAATGCGGGGGAGGACGGTGTCTATACCTCTTCATCAAGCATGCCCGCGCTTCTGTACCCTCTTGCCGCGGGACGTCTTATCTTGGCACCGCTCTCTCCCCTACTTCCGTTTCTGCAGATATCGGATGGAGAGTACACCTATTGTGACGGATCGAAGGAGTACTTGCTATGGGTCGCAACGGCCGTTGCCGTCTCGTTCCTTGCCGCGCGTCTTAACAAACGTGAAAAGCTCATCATCCAGGCACCGATGGGCGAGCTGGGTAGACTTGTTGCATCGAGCGTATGGGCGAGTGTTTTTGCAATGCTTGCCGTCCTCGCCATCAATCTTCCAGGGATAATCGCCGCGCTTGTGAAGAATGGCCCGGGCTCGCCGTTCTATCCGATAGGCTACATTCAATATGCGACTCCGGTTATCAAACCGGCTTGGCTGGTGTTCGCGCAGACGGCCATCTTGCAATTCTTGGTGGCAGCGTTCATCTCGCTTGTCGTTCACCTTGCCGTGAAGATTGCCAATAACCCTACGCTTGGAATCGTGTTCGTATGTGCCCTGATGGGGGTGACGATGGTTCCCGGGTATTACGGAAGATCCATCGCTTTACGTGAGTTCGCCCTGTTGAATCCCCTTACGTATGCGAACACTGAGTTGACCGTCGGCGCCTATAGCCCGTACCCGACAACGCAGATAGTGAATCTGCCTGGACTTTGCTTCGAGCGTGGCGCGATTGCCCTCGTATGCGCAATCGGGATCGAGGTGCTGGCAATTAGCCTGCTTTGCGTTGCTGGAAAGAGCGGCTGCGCGTGCCCGATATCCCCGATTTGTCTTGAGAGAGGTTCCTTCACTGCATCGAGAACGGCAACTCGTTCGAGCGCTTGTGCCTCCGCCGTTGCATACGTAAGAACGATGGGGAAACTGCTCCTGCGTTCTCCTACCCTCGCCGTATGCGCGATTGCAATGTCGACGACGATGCTGGCCCCGGCTCTGGTCGAGATGTTTCCTGACGCTGATAACGTTTCCGCTGTTCGGTATAGGGATGGGGAGCTCCGTTCAATAGATCGGTATCTAGAGCAGAACGCTGCGAATATGGACGTCGAGGGCAAAGCGGCCCTGGAAGACATGCGGGATGCTCTTTCGGGTTTCGTGTACGCGCCTATGCCTGCGGAGGGGTTTCGAAGCCTTGCGACGTACGAGCGCGCTCGAGGTGAGCTGGGCGCGGCAGATGCGACTCTCCTGCAATCGATCGGAATCGAGCCGGAGACTCCTTCTCGTGCGGAGGCGCGCGCCCTTCTGCTTGAGTCGATCGCGAGCTTGCCGGACCCCAAGGTTTACGAGTTAAGTACGAAGATGCCCCCATTAATCCTCCTTTCGTATCTCCAGGCAGCGCTTCCCTCCTTATTTTTGCTGTTGCCCGTGGTTGTCACATCGCTCGCGTGCACCCACCTGCAGTGTCGTTCCCTTCTGGTTCTCCAGATCCCCGCAACAGCGCATGTGCGTTTTCTGACGGCTGTTGCGCTGGCTCTCCTGCTTGGCTTGGTGCTGCTTTTGGTGTCGATGGTTCCCGCTGTCGTTGTGTCCGTGATTAAGAACGGTGCGGGTGGATCGGAGTATCCCGTCGCTCTCATTCGGGCGGGAGCTTCGACAACGTCCATGGTGGGGGAGGCGGTGTTGTGCAGTATTCCGTTGCTGGTCATGGCATACGGCGTGATTTCCGTCGTCGCTGCGTTGACAGCAGCGATTAGCCGCAACCCCGTTGTCACCGGAATGGTTTGCGCGGTTCTCTTGGTGTTGGGTTCGTTGAGCGCTCATGTTGAAAGCGTGGGCATGGGCGTCGCGCTGCTGGCTCCATTCGCCTCGTTTGATCCCGCTTCCCAGGTGGGGACGATTGGGTTCCTTGGGCGAGGGACGAACGCGATGCCTTTTGGAGAGGTCGTCGGCGCATCGGGCGCTCTGCTGGTGGTCTTGGGCGCCGTATCTCCGTTGATGGTGCGCCTGAGTGTTCCAAAGATCGAAAGGGGATGATCTCGATGATTGACCTTCAAACGCTGACGATCTCTTATGGAAAGAAGGTGCTCGTAGATTCGGTGAACGCTGAGTTTGCCCCGGGTACGGTCTACGGTCTCGTCGCTCCGAACGGGCATGGAAAGACGACGTTGCTGCGTGCGATGGCAGGTTTGCCGGGTCCTCGCGTGGACGGGAGCATCGTTCTGGATGAGGTGCAGGGTACGGGTGCGAGAGAGGTCCGTTCTATGATCTTCTATGCACCTGGTGAGGGGACGCTGCTGTATCCCGGATTGCGTGCGGAAGATCACCTCAAGATGGTTTGCGATATGTGGCCGCATGCTCGCGATATCGAAGAGATAGTGGAACAAACGCAGATAGGCGAGTTCGCGAAGATGAGGATCCGCACTCTGAGCCAGGGCATGAAGCAGCAGCTTACCCTGGCGATTGCGTATGCGACGGGCGCGCGGTACCTTCTATTAGATGAGCCCATGAACGCGCTCGACCCCAGCAGGGTGGACTTGCATTCCGAGATTCTCAGGAAGCTGGCCGATTCTGGTACGTGCATCATCATGTCATCCCACATCTTGGATTCGGTCGATAGGCTGTGCGATGAGATTCTGTTTTTGAAGGATGGGAGGCTCATTAGAAGCATTCCGCAAGATGATGCTGCGCCGAAGTCTCCTGGATCCCATTTCGCAAAGCCTGCCGGACGCGCCGAGGGTGCGCTAAGCACGTATCGGAGACTCTACGAAAAGGGCGGGTAGAAATGTAAGTTAAAAATCTATGTGGCCAATGTGATACCGTTGAACCCGCGTATCGATACCGCTCAGCCATTCGCCTCGCCCCCGTCGCACGTATCTTCATTCGGTCTGTCATCATTAATCTAACGATGCTTTGAGGAATGTAGGTGCTTCTAAATGTACTGTCGACTTCTTCTCAAACTAATCCTAAGAGACAAGGCCGTATGGATTTGTACGCTCGTTCTCGCTGCAGCCTTCTCCGTCCCCATTGCGTTCAATTCACCCATCTACGGGCCCTTCTTTATGAAGCAGGGCATGCAGAGCTTTGTCGACGCATTCAATACGCGCGCGCCCCAGGCCAGCGGCACAGACCTATCTCCAGAGCAGCAAAATGACGCGGAGCTTGCAAGATACGCGAACGCCGCCCTTGCCGCTCAAACCGACGCCGCCTTTCTCGATTCTGCCGAGAGCTACTACGCGCTCATGGGCGAAGGCTTCCAATCCGGGTCCATCGTGGGA
>NZ_JBBNGA010000011.1:0-96183 GCF_040095305.1 Collinsella sp. CLA-AA-H167 | reverse complement strand
GTCGTGCTCGTCGGCAGCCCGGGCGTCGGCAAGACCCACCTGTCGATAGCCATAGGCCACGAGGCGGTGATGGCCCGCAAGCAGGTGTACTTCGCCGACTGCTCGAGGCTGGTCGAGGACCTCAAGCACGCCTCGGCGAAGGAGGCGCTGGCGCGCAGGATGCGGTTCTACGAGCACTGCAGCCTGCTGATAATAGACGAGCTCGGCTACCTCGACATCGGCAAGGAGGGCGCCGACCTGCTGTTCCAGCTGGTCAACAGGCGCTACGCGCTAAAGCGGTCGACCGTCGTCACGACCAACGTGCCGGTGGGCAGGTGGGGCGACGTGTTCGGCAGCAACGTCACGGCCTCGGCGGTGGCCGACAGGCTTTGCCACCATTGCGCGATGATCAAGATAACGGGACGGTCGTACCGCCTGAAGGACGTATCCATCGGCGGCGAGGACGGGAAGGAGGAGGGAGCCTAGACGCCGAAAGCGGCGCATCCGCGTTGGCGAATCCGGCGCATCCGCGTTGGCGCGATTGGCGAAAATACGTTGGTGAAAATGGTGAAAAATATATTGACGCTAACACCTCTACGCGATAGCGCGTCGAGATGCTCGAGAAGCTCTGCCTGAAGGACTCGATGAAATCGGCGCGTTCCTCCTCGAAGCGGTCCTGGCCAACGTAGGTCTCAATGGGGTTTCTGGTAACAAGGCGCTCGACGAGACAGCAGAGGTGAACGTAGAGCCCAATGATGGCGTTGCTGCCGATCTTCTCGCCTGTCCTGCGCTGAAGCTCGTGCACGGCGCTCTCGATCTCATGGAATAGCCGCTCCGGGTCGAGGATGGTGATGGAGCGGATGACGTTCTGCAGCGTCATGTTCGAGAGCAGCTTCTCGTGGAAAGAAGAGAGCTCGGAAGCGTCAAGCCACCTGCCGAACACGGCATCAACCTTAGAGGCGGACGCCGTCGACATGATGTCCTCGAGGGCGACGAAGGGGACGGAGGCGACCCCGGGGTCTCCCGTGCCGATGACGGCGCAGACGCGGTGCTCGGAGAAAACGGCGTCGTTCGACCCGTTCGCGACGAGCTGCTTGAAGGGCCTCGTGAGCAGGCGCGCGCCTATGGTGCGCGGGAGGCTCTGCGAGACGAGCTGGCGTATCCTCTCCGCGGCGTCGACCCCGGACTCGGAGCAGAAGACGATGGCGTCCTCACGGTTGACGCGCTCGATCACCTTGCAGTGCGTCACGCACGCGGCGGTCGCATCGCCAAGAACCTCGGCGATGGACTTGCCGCCGAGCAGCCCGACCCCGATCTCGAGCGCAAGACCGGTAGAGACGTTGTTCACCACGCCGATAGTGGAGTCGGTAACGTTCTCGAGGGCCTTATAGGCCTCCTCCAAGGAGCCCATGTCGACGAGGAACACGACCCCGGTACAGTAGGAATGGCGGTCGACGAGGCGCTGGAGCGGACCGACGATGTCCTTCAGCTGCTGGTCGTAGGGCATGTCGACAGCCTCGTACACATGCATGCCGAGCATACGGTTCGCCGCGTCGGCGATGCTCGTCGCCGTTGAGTAGCCGTGGGACAAGATGACGCAGAGCGTCCGAAGGGCCTTCGCATCGCGAGACTCCGATGCGACGCACAGCGTCAGAAGCGTCTTCGTGAAGTGATCGAGCGAGATTCCCAGCGCCCCTTCCACGTCTGCGGCGACCTGATCGGAGACACTCGAGGCAAACGGCAATTCGGAGGTCACGGCACCGAGGAGATGGGAGATTTGCTCCGCACAGGCAGACTTTCGCTTAGCCAGGCCGATACCCGGCCACAACTGCAGGCAAATCTCCTGGGCCAGTAGAAAAGCGACCTTCCTCGAAAGCTCGATGCCATAAGAAGAGCCTGCGTCGGCAAGGACCGCGCCCACGACGCGCTCGAAGGCGCGCGACCTCGAGGAGGCGACGCCGTGGTCGAAGATCAAGTGATCCTCAACGCCGCGCACAGCGGAGACAGCTTGCGAGACAAGCTCGGAGACAGAGAGCTCCCCGGCGCAGAATCGCTCATCGAGGGAGCACAGGGCATCGAGCGCCTGCTCGACCGGCCCTGTGCTCTCGGCGGCATCCAGAGACGCGTCGATCAGAACGCCATCGTCGGGCTGTTGATCGATCTGCGCGGAGGAGAGGAGCCCGCTGGGAAGAAGATACGGGCGAACGACGACGTAGTCGCCCTCGCGATTGAGGAACGCTTTGGCACAGCAGTTCGTCACGCAGGCGCGCAAGCCGGCGATGTTATCGGAAAAGTCCGCGTTCACGAGGCAACGGTATGCGCCGCGGCTGATCTTCACATCAGAACCGATTCGGCACCCCTCGCTGCGCAGGAAGCTCAAGATGAGATCCTCGCGCTCCTCGGGGGTCCGCTCCTTGAGTGAGGGGACGCGGGCACAGATGGGCATTTTGCTGTAGGCCGAGGAAACCTTCAGGTCATCGGCGGAAAGCGTCGTCGAAAGAACGAGGCGAGCGCGCGGCGCATCCTGGGAGGCATCGAGCCCGAGGGCCGTCGCAAGGCAGTGCTCCATCGCAGAGGGAGAGAGTGCCTCGATGCCGTTGACAAAGACCACACCCCCGCGCGCTTTCGCGATCGACTCGTCAAGAAGCCCGTTGAACGAGGCGGCGTCCGGGACCCCGGCGCAGTCGATGCGCACATAGGAGGAGTCGCGGGACAGCAAGCCCTGGTTCTTGCCGTACTCGTACACAAGGCGAGAAAGGAAAGACTTACCGACACCCACGCCGCCGCTCAAGAGGATGGGCAGGCCAAACGGAGGGTACTGAACCGCAGCCTTGCACTGCTCGACAACGGAGCTGAGGCTCATGTCGAAGCCCACGGCACGCGCGAAGTCGCGGTGATCGGCGATTCCCGTCGCCTGGATGAGGTCGGCGAGCGAGGCGTACTCGCTTGCAGAGAGCTTTACCTGAAAACGCTTCTGGAACGCGCGGCGATGAAAATAACGGACAGGCCTGCCCGCCACCTTAACCACAAGACCGGCGCGAACAAGGTCGTTGAGGTACTGGCTCGCCAGGCTCCTGGAGATGATGAGCGTCTCGGCGATGTCGGAGGTGGACAGACGGGCAAGGTCGTCGAGCGAGACGGCAGAGGTGAGGGCCTCGAGATGCTCGAGAATCCTGTCCCTCATGTCGACGGGTTTCTTTGCCAAGCTGTCCTGTGTGGTCTTGTCCATGACTTCTTACCTCCTCGTACAAGGAGTATAAGGGGAGAACAGAGAACGGAAGGGGGCGCGTGGGGGAATCAACAGCTCCGAGGAAAAGTCCACCACTTGAGGGGCAGAAAACAACGGCCATTGAACATTCAGGGCCGACGCTCAACACTTCGGCTCGACACTTCGCTTTGGAAAGGGCCCGGCGCGCCGGGGTCCCAACATAAAGAAGGGCCCCGGCGCGCAGGGCCTAAAGCTTAACCATGCGCGCGGCGATGCGGGCGCAGTCGCAGGCGGCCTTCTTCTCGAAGGTGTTGTAGTCGACGACCCGGCCCTCGGCGCAGGGCTTGTCGCTGATGGCGCGCACGACGACGAGGGGCACGCCGTTGAGATAAGCGGCCTGCGCGATGGTGCAGCCCTCCATCTCGCAGCACAGGTCGCCGAAGGTCGCGAGGATTCGCTCCTTCTGTTCCGCGGGCGAGACGAACTGGTCGCCGGAGACGACGCGGCCCTTGAGGACCTTAATGTCGGGGGCGACGGCGGCCGCGGCGGCGCACGCCGCCAGCAAGGGCCGGAACGGATCGCGCAAGATCAAGGCGTCGCCCGGGAGGTCGGGCGTTACCGTCAGCCGGCGCCGCGTCTGCCGCATCATGAGGGAGAACGGCCTGGCCGGCGCATACGGCAGGAAGAGGTTCAAGGTGCACCCCGGGGCGGTCAACGAGGCCGACGTGTCGAACGTCGTCGCGCGCGGCTTCGGCGGCAGGGCGCCGTGCACCCATATATGCAGCGACTTGGCCTGCGTGCGCGTCGGGGCGTCGTGGAACTACGTCTGCCTGCTCGTCGACCTCTGCAACGGGGAGATCGTCGGCCACTCCGAAGGACCGAGGAGGGACGCGCGAGCTCCGAGCCAAGCTCTTGGATTACGTGCACTGGTACAACAACTTCAGGATCCACTCAACGCTGGGCTACATGTCGCCGGTCGAGTTCAGGGAGGCGGGGCCGTCCCTCCCGGAATCGTCCAAATAAGTGTTGCCAATCCATAGCCAATCCAGCCATCATCTTCGCGAAGGCGGACGTCAGGAAAAGCTCGGCTTGAGCTCGGTCGGACGCGGTCTGTGGGGCATCATTCAGGCTCAGGGGGTCTCCTTGTCTTCTTCGGTCGCAACCTGAATGATAGGGACGGCCCCTTCTCTCTTTCCCCTTCGTTTTCGACGCGTCACCCTCTCGGCGGGCTTAAGGCCCGCGCTCGCGGGTGCAGGGGCTACGCCCAAACCCCAAAAACGTAACGCCGTGCTCGAAGCGTTTCCGGACGTCAGCGTAATCTCAAATCCCGTTCGTCAACTCATGGGCAAGCCACCTGAGACTACTCATTTCTCCTACTGGCAATGAAGGTCTGCGACCTGCAGTTTTGCAAACTGCTTGAAAGCCACCTGCGTTGATTCACTTCCTATTGCAGCTGGCGGCTTGCACGCGAAAAGGCATTTAAGTTTCAAAACGGGCGTTTTCGGCGCTATCGAGCCTCCAAAGGCATCCCGCCGCGCCCTTTGGGACAAAAACAAAAACTCAAAGCCCTGAGTTCGAAAATAGTTTTTGGAGTTGTCCCGACTTTTGTCCCCGAAGCCGACGAAACGCGACAGGGTGTCACCTGGCGGCACTCGATTCGAGACGGCACCGAAAACTGGATGCAACCGGAATGACAGGACGGCAGAACCGAAGCCATCGAGTGGGGATAGAAAAAGGCCCGGGTGCCGTGGCATCCGGGCCTTTGCTAGCAACTTGATGTTGCGGGCAGCTTAGAACTTGTGGCCGCACTTCTTGCAGACGCGCAGCTTGTTCTTGCCGTCCTTCTCGTGACCGACGCGGGTAACCTTACCGCACTCGGGGCAGACGAGATTGACGTTGGAGGCGTCGATGGGAGCCTCCTGCGAAACGATGCCGCCCTGCTGGTTGGCAGCGTTGGGCTTGACGGCCTTCTTGACGACCGAAACGCCCTCGACAACGACCTTGTTCTCGGCGGGGAGAGCACGCAGGACAACGCCCTGCTTGCCGCGATCCTTACCAGAGAGAACCTGGACCTTATCGCCCTTCTTGATATACATATATCTCCCCTAACTACAGGGTCTCGGGAGCGAGCGAGACGATCTTCATGTACTTCTTGTCACGAAGCTCGCGAGCGACGGGCCCGAAGATACGGGTGCCGACGGGCGAACCATCGTTGTTGATGACAACGCAGGCGTTCTCATCAAAGCGAATGTAGGAGCCATCCTTGCGGCGGATCTCCTTAACGGTGCGAACGACGACGCAACGGACAACGTCCTTCTTCTTGACGTTGGCGCCAGGGGTAGCCTCCTGGACAGCACCGATGAACACATCGCCGATGCCTGCATAACGACGCTTGGAACCGCCAAGCACCTTGATGCAGCGAATCTTGCGAGCGCCGGAGTTGTCGGCGACGTTCAGCATGGTTTGCATCTGAATCATGGTAGATGTTCCTCCGAACTAAGAACCGAAGAGAGGTGCGCAGCCTTTATACGGCCCGTGGTATGCAAGCCAGGCATACGCACATCTTCGGAAACGTACAAGTCGTAAGAGCGACTGCTTATTTAGCGCGCTCGACGACCTCGATGAGGCGCCAACGCTTCATCTTGGACATAGGACGGGTCTCCATAACGCGGACGGTATCGCCCACGCCAGCCGTGCACTCCTCGTCGTGAGCGTGCAGCTTCTTGGAGCTGGTCATCATCTTGCCGTACTTGGGGTGACGCTTGCGCTCGGTGATGGTGACAACAATGGTCTTGGCACCGGAGACGGAGGTAACGACACCCGTACGGACCTTACGCGAGTTACGCGAATCAGTCATGTTCTCTCCTTAGGTCCTACTCGGCGACAGCGGACTTCTCCGCTGCGATCTCGCGGGCGCGCTGCTCCGTGAGGACGCGAGCGATGTCCTTCTTCACGGTGTTGACGCGAGCGGTGTTGTCCAGCTGGCTGGTGGCCATCTGGAAACGAAGGTTAAAGAGCTCGGCGCGCATTTCCTTCAGCTTCTCAACGAGCTGAGCGTCCGAGAGCTCACGAATCTCTGCGGGCTTCATTAGTTCTCCTCCTTGGCGGCGGCGGCGTCCTCAGCAGCCCACTTGGCCTCGAGAGCGGCCTCCTCAGCCATCTCCTTCTCGATGCGCTGCTCAGCGTTCTTGGCAGCAACAATCTTGGTCTTGATGGGAAGCTTGTGCTGTGCAAGACGCAGAGCCTCGCGAGCGACCTCCTCGGGCACGCCCTTGACCTCGAACATGATGCGGCCGGGCTTGACGACGGCCACCCACTCCTCGGGATTACCCTTACCAGAACCCATGCGAGTCTCGGCAGGCTTCTTGGTGATGGGCTTATCGGGGAAGATCGTGATGTAGACACGACCGCCACGCTTCATGTAGCGGGTCATGGCAATACGAGCGGCCTCGATCTGACGGTTGGTGATCCAATGGGCCTCGAGAGCCTGGATACCAAACTCGCCGAAATGCAGCTCGGTATTACCCTTGGCCTGGCCCTTCATGGAGCCACGCTGCACCTTGCGGTGAAGAATACGCTTAGGGGCAAGCACTACTGACCCCTCCTCTCGGAGTTACGACGACGAGGACGGGAAGAGCCCTCGAGTGCAGGGTTGGGAACAGGCTGGCCCGGGAGCTTCTCGCCCAGGTAGATCCAGACCTTCACGCCGCAAGCGCCCATGGTGGTGCTGGCGACAGCCGTGCCGTAGTCGATCTTGGCACGGAGGGTGTGCAGAGGCACGCGACCCTCGCGGTACCACTCACGACGGCCCATCTCGGCACCGCCGAGACGACCGGAGCACTGGATACGGATGCCCTTAGCGCCGGCCTTGCGGGCAGACTGGACAGCCTTGCGCATAGCGCGACGGAAGGCAACGCGGCCCTCGAGCTGCTCGGCGATAGACTGAGCAACGAGGTTGGCGTCGAGCTCGGGGCGCTTGATCTCGACAACGTCGACGGAGAGCTGGCCCTTGGAGACGCCAGCGACCTTCTCGAGCTCGGTGCGGAGGGTATCGATCTCGGCACCCTTCTTACCGATGACAACGCCGGGGCGAGCGGTGAGGATGATGACCTTCACCTTGTCGCCAGCGCGCTCGATCTCGACGCGGGAGACAGCTGCGCGGGAAAGACGCTTCTCGAGGTACTTGCGGATCTCGAGATCGTTACCGAGGGTCTTAGCGTAATCCTTCTCTGCGAACCAGCGGGAGCGCCAGTTCTCGGTGATGCCAAGACGGAAGCCGGTGGGGTAGACTTTCTGACCCATACAGCTTTACGCCTCCTTTCGAGGAGCAACGACGACGGTGATGTGGGAAGTACGCTTCAGAATGCGAGAAGCGGAACCCTTGGCGCGGGGACGGATGCGCTTAAGCGTCGGACCCTCGTCAACATAGGCAGCGGCGACAACCAGGTTGTCGGCACGCAGACCGTTGTTGTTCTCGGCGTTCGCAACGGCGGAACGGAGAACCTTCTCGACATCCACGGCGACGGCTCGGTCGCAGAAGTGGAGGATGTCGAAGGCCTGAGCGACAGGCTTGCGGCGGATCAGATCGACCACCAGGCGGGCCTTGCTGGGGGAAACACGCACGTACTTAGCGACGGCGCGAACCTCGGTGGCCTCAGTTTCAATAGACTTAGTTGCCATTTACGGTTAACCCCCTATTTGGCCTTGTGGCCACGGAACGTACGAGTCGGCGCGAACTCGCCGAGCTTGTGACCAACCATGGACTCGGTAACATACACGGGCACATGCTTGCGGCCGTCGTGGACGGCGATGGTGTGACCAACCATCTCGGGGAAGATGGTGGACGCGCGGGACCAGGTCTTCACGACGTCCTTCTTGCCAGCCTCGTTCATCGCGGTGATACGCGAGAGAAGGCGAGTCTCCACGAACGGGCCCTTTTTGAGACTTCTGCTCATAAGTGCTTTCTCCTAAAACTCGGTATCCGAAATTACTTCTTACGGCGACGAATGATGTGCTGGTTCGAGACCTTCTTCTTCTTGCGCGTACGAAGGCCCTTCGTCGGCTTACCCCAGGGGGTAACAGAGGGACGACCAGAGGTGTGGTTCTTGCCCTCGCCACCGCCGTGCGGGTGGTCGACAGGGTTCATGACGGTACCGCGGACGGTCGGGCGCACGTTCATGTGACGCTTACGGCCGGCCTTGCCGATGACGATGTTGGCGTGATCGGCGTTGCCGACCTCACCGACGGTGGCGCGGCAGGTAACGAGGATGCGGCGCATCTCGGAGGAAGGCATACGGACGATAGCGTACTTGCCCTCCTTACCCATCAGCTGGCAGGAGTTACCGGCGGAACGGGCGATAGCAGCGCCCTTGCCCGGCTGGAACTCGACGGCGTGGATGAGCGTACCGACGGGGATGTCGGCGAGGGGCAGAGCGTTGCCCGGCTTGATGTCGGCGTCAGAACCGGACATGATGGTCTGGCCGACCTCGAGGCCCTTGGGGGCCAGGATGTAGCGCTTCTCACCGTCAGCGTAGTGCAGCAGAGCGATGCGAGCGGAACGGTTCGGATCGTACTCGATCGTGGCAACCTTGGCGGGCACGCCGTCCTTGTTGCGCTTGAAGTCGATCACGCGGTAACGACGCTTCACGCCGCCGCCCTGGTGGCGGGTGGTGATGCGGCCGTTGTTGTTACGACCGGCCTTCTTGGGCAGGGGCTCGAGAAGAGACTTCTCGGGCTTGGTGCAGGTGATCTCGGAGAAATCGGAGATCGTCTGCCAACGCCTACCAGCGGAGGTCGGCTTAAGGTGCTTTACAGCCATTACAATCCCTTTCAATAGGAATCCGTTAGCCATCGCAGACAGGGATTCGAGGTTCTGCCTCGGGTGCGATGACACCGGACGTATACACGGTTCCGGGCGTGTCCATTTTATACGCCCGAAACCTTGAGCTCTCGCCTCCCCTATTTGGGAGGCATGAGCTCACTCAACAGCAGCGAGTCTTAGGCCTGGTTGCCAAAGACCTCGATGGTGTCGCCCTCGGCCAGCGTGACGATGGCCTTCTTCCAAGAACGGGTCTTGCCGGCGACATAGCGCACGCGCTTGGTCTTGGGCTTGACCGTCAGGGTGTTCACGCGAACGACCTTGACGCCGAAGATCTCCTCGACAGCGTCCTTGATCTGATACTTGTTAGCATCCTTGGCGACCTCGAACGTGTACTTGTTCAGCTCCATGCCGGAGAAGGAACGCTCGGACACGATCGGACGGATGATGATCTCGTGGGCGGTCATTTATGCAAGCACCTCCCCGAAGTGAGCGGCGATGTCGGCGGGCATCAGCACAGCGTTGTTGTTGACGAGATCGTAGGTGTTGGCCTCGTCAGCGGTGATGATGAACGTCTTGGGAATGTTGCGGAACGACAGGTAGGCGTTGACGTCCTCATCGCGAACGATGATGGTCAGACGCTTGCCCTCAAGGCCGAGAGCCTTGAGCATGGCGACGGCAGCCTTGGTGGAAGGCTTCTCGAAGCCGTAGTCGTCGACGAGCACGAGCTCGCCATCGGCCAGCTTGGCGGACAGCGCGGAGCGCATAGCCAGCTTGACCTCCTTGTTGTTCATACGCTTAGCGTAGGAACGGGGCTTGGGGGCGAAGACAACGCCACCGTGACGCCACTGGGCAGCACGGATGGAACCCTGGCGGGCACGGCCGGTGCCCTTCTGACGCCAAGGCTTCTTGCCGCCACCGGAAACCTCAGAGCGGCCCTTAGCAGACTGGGTGCCCTGACGCCAAGAGGCCATCTGGCACTTGACGATGTGGTGCATAACGTGGATGTTCGGCTCGATGCCGTACACCTCAGCGGCGAGCTCGGCCTCGGCGACCTTCTTGCCCTCGCTGTTCTTTACTTCAAACTTTGCCATTTAAGTGTTCTCCTTGGTATGACGCTGGGCTAAATGGGCTGGGCCCTTAGGCCATACGGATGGCGACGAGACCATTCTTGGCACCCGGGACAGCGCCCTTGACCAAGATGAGGTTCTGCTCGGCATCGATGCGGACAACGGAAAGGTTCTTGACGGTAACGCGCTCGTTACCCATGTGACCGGCCATCTTGACGCCCTTGAGGACGCGCGCAGGATAGGCGCACTGACCGATAGAACCGGGGTGACGCTGGAAGTGAGAACCATGCGTCATAGGACCGCGGCGCTGACCCCAGCGCTTGATGCGACCCTGGAAGCCCTTACCCTTGGAGGTACCGATGACGTCGACCTTCTCGACATCAGCGAAATCAGCGACGGTGACGACCTCGCCGACCTTGTGCTCCTCGCCGTTCTCGACGCGGACCTCACGAAGGAAGCGGACAGGCTCGACGCCAGCCTTGGCGAAGTGACCAGCCATGGGCTTGTTCACGTTCTTGGCCTTGATGTCGCCGAAACCGATCTGGACGGCGTCATAGCCGTCGGTTGCCTGAGTTTTAACCTGCGAGACAGCGCAGGGGCCAGCCTGGATGACCGTGACGGGAACGACGTTATCGTCCTCGTCCCAAACCTGGGTCATGCCAATCTTGCGGCCGAGAATCATGCTGATCAAGATATGATCCCAACTCTCGCGTGGTCTTGGGACAATGCGTACACCACCGAGCGTACGCCCCTAGAGGACCACTACTTACACGACGTGCTCCCCAGTCTTGTATTGCGCCCGGACTACCTGACAACCCTATTAAGCAGGCATTTTGTCCAGCCAGAATACTCCCCTGGTTTCACACAGCTGTTTAGTATACACGGCTGCGGGCGTATCCATCGAGATTCATATTTCACTCACATTGTTTACGCAGGTAAAGTGCGTGGCACGTTCCCAGTGTGCGGCGGAGGGGGCGGGCCTGAGAGATATTAAGGTTGCTGCTCTACAGTCCTGCTCACGACGGAGAGCACATTAAGTGCTCTCCTGTTCGTGCGGAACTCGCGACAACCTTAATATCTCTCAGGCCCGCCCCCTCCGCCGCACACTGGGAACGCCACGTTGATGTCTGCTAAACCTTGCTCGCTCAGGCTAATGACTTTGTTGGGAATCCACTATTTGTTGGAGGGTGAACTTGCATTGATGTGGTTCGCCTTCTGCTTGTGGCGTGGACTCTTCAAAATCAAAAATCATGATGGCGCAGTTGGGGAGTTTTGCTGGGAGTTCGAAGCCCTCTGGGGCTGCAGCCTTGATGAATTGGCGGCTAGCGCTGCCGTGGCTTACTGCTAGGAGGGTTTCGATCCCCTCGGCGCCCATGAGATTGGTGAGGGCGCCCACCATGCGCTCCTGCAGGGCATGGCTTCCTTCTCCGCCAAATGGGATCAGGTCCTCGCCGGGGTCCCAGACGTCGGTGGGTAGGGCGTCGTGGGGGCCTTCTTCGAAGGTGCCGTAGCTGCGCTCGATGATGCCTTCGCAGGGCTCGACTGCTGTGTCCGGGCCGAGGAGCTCGCATGCGACGAGCTGAGCCGTGTCCATGGCTCGGCCTAAGGGCGAAGAGACCACTTTGTCGGGGACGACGCCGTGGGCTTTGAGCCATGCGGCTGCCATTCCCGCTTGCTTGCGGCCCAGATCGGTCAACGGAGAATCGCAGCGGCCCTGGACGAGCTTTTTAACGTTGAATTCTGTCTGACCGTGGCGGAGTAGATATAGACGCTTCATGCTCTCCCCTTCTATATAACTTGCTTTGCTGGCACAGCCTTACTCGTGGGTATGCCCTACGTAGTCTTCGTCGATCGTGATCTTGGCAATCGACTTGGGATATTCCGATTCGACCCGTTGTGCCAGCGCGTGCTTTAAGTCTTCGGCACTCATCTGCAGATCCGAGGGACGCACGCAGTCAAAGATCACGTTGGTGTGCGTGGGGCCCAGAACACAGCGTAGGTCGTGGATCGAGAGGCGGCTATCAATCTCTTGAGCCATAGCGTTGATGCGCAGACGCATGCTCGCCACCTTTGGATCGTCGGTCACGATGGGGTCGTAATGGAGCGTGACAATCATGCCGTCTTCGTTCCTAAATGCCTGTTCAATGTTGTCGAGCGTGTCGTGACTTTCCAGCGGGCTGGCCTCGGCTGCCATCTCGGCGTGAGCGCTTGCGAACTTTCTGCCTGGGCCGTAGTCGTGAACCATCAAATCGTGAACGCCCAAAACGCCGGGGTAGCTCATGATTTTGTCTCGAATGTGCTTGACCAGCTTAGGATCGGGCGCCTGGCCCAAAAGCGGGCTCATCGTATCCTGGATGAGTTCAAAGCCGCTCCAGCCAATATAGGCGCCAACGGCAAGGCCGACCCATGCATCTAGATTGATATGCGTCACCTGCGAAACAATCGCGCACGCCAACACGGCGCCCGTGGCTAGAACATCGTTCTTGGAATCCTGCGCGGTCGCATGCAGCGTCTCGGACTCAATGCGATCGCCGAGTTTTTGGTTGAGGGCCGCCATCCAAAGCTTTACGACCATCGAAAGCGCAAGGACTGCCACCAGGGCAAGCGAGAACTCGACAGGTTCGGGGTGGATGACGCGCTCAACCGAGGACTTGATAAGCTCAAGGCCGATCAGCAGCACGAGCGCCGCCACGACCAGACCCGAGAGATACTCGTAGCGGCCATGGCCGTAAGGATGCTCGGGGTCGGCCGGCTTGCCCGCCAGCTTAAAGCCAAGCACGCTCACGATGTTCGAGCTGGCATCAGACAGGTTGTTCATAGCGTCCGCCACAATCGAAACCGATCCCGACAGCACGCCAATTGCACCCTTCGCAGCGCAAAGCGCAACATTGGCGAGAATACACACTATGCCCGTCAACGTTCCCACGCGCGCACGGTCGCCCTGCGCACGACGAACAATCCACTCGACCATCCTCATCAGTCCCCACGGTACTACCTATATATCTATTGCTCAAACGGATTGTAGTGTAGCCACTTTGTCCTCCAGATACAAAAAGGCCGCAGCCCACACGGGCCGCAGCCTTGGAATATGACAAAGGAATCGTCCTTTTGTCGCACAGATTTATGCGCTTGCTTCAGCAGCGCTCGCCACTGTTTCGAGCGAATCAGCTGCGTCTTCTGCCGCCTGCATCTTTGTCGGCACCACGCCAAAACAGCAGCTCAGCGCCGCAGACACCGCAAATGCTGCGCCGCCGGCAGCGCAGCACCACAGCAGATTCGAGATGCCGCCCGTGGCAAAGCCAATGACCATAAGAACATTCGTCATACCGATGGTATAAGCCGTAACGTGGCCTACGGCCGCAACAAGGCCTCCGACGGCGCCGCCAACGGCCATGCACGTCAGACACCTGCCATATTTAAAGCCGCATCCGTACAGCGCTGGCTCGCTTACGCCGCCAAGAATACCCGAGATTGAATAGCCCAGCATGAGCGCCTTCTCGTCCTTATCCGCAACGCGGAGCGACGCGCCAAAGGGCATACCCCAAACGGCGAACGTTGCCATCGTCGCGGCGATCAGGATGCACGAATCCGTTCCCACACTCATAAACTGCGCATAGGCGAGCGATAGGACAACGTTGCTGACACCCGCGATCTTAAGAAACTCCCAGCCCGCGGCAAGCCCCATGAGCGTGAGCAGCGACACGATGCCACCGGAATTGCCAAGCATAAACATAAGCTGTCCCAACAGCATGCCCAGATAGCTGCCTGCCGGCGCCGTAACACACAGCGACACCGGAACCATGACAAGCATGGTTGCAAACGGTACAAAAGAAAACGCCACAGCCTGAGGGATAGTGCGCTTAAAGAAACGCTCCACCTGCCATAGCACGGGCACCGAGATGAGAACCGGAATAACAGTCGTCGTGTAATCGTTGACCGGCGCGGGAAGTAGACCATACACGAAAGTCATCGATGCCCCCGTCGTCGATGCGGCATCAACGAGCTTAAGCAGATCGGGCACAATCAATACGCCGCCCAGCATCATGCCCAGCTGTTCCGAGCAACCGAGCTGGCGGGCAGCGGCCCAACCAAGATAGATGGGCAAAAAGTAATAGCCAGCGTTATACAGCCAGCTGTAAAACAGGCGATAGATTTCGGAATCGGCAGGCCATAGACCAAGCATGCCTTCGCCCATAATGACGGCAACGGTGCGGAACAGCGCCGCGCAGACAATAAACGGCAACGCCGACATCATGCTTTTGGACAGATAGTCCACCACGGCCATGGCGTTTGATGAAACCGTCGTTGTAAACGAGGTGTTAGAAACTTGTGACATGGAACGCCTTTCCCAATGTGACATGCGGACTGTCCCTTTGTCACATCGTGCGGTACTGACCGATTGCGCGGTACTTTTCGTAGCGGAGGTTTGTGAGGGTCGCGTCGTCGAGCTGCCCAAGCGTATCGAAGGCATCAAATGCCGAGGACATGACGACACCGGCGATCTCCTCATGCGACAGGCCCCTATCGTCAACAATGCCGTCGATGATGCCGAGCGCCAACAGATCGGGGGCCGTGAGCTTAAGCGCCTCAGCGGCCTCATTCGCGCGCTCGGTATCCTTCCACAGGATCGACGCACAGGCCTCGGGGCTCACGACCGAATAGGCCGAGCTCGAGAGCATCAGGATGCGGTCGGCCACGGACAGCGCCAGCGCGCCACCAGAGCCGCCCTCGCCTGTCACCACCGAGACAATCGGCGTCTTAAGGCCGCTCATCTCCATGAGATTCTGGGCAATCGCCTCGCCCTGGCCGCGCTCCTCGGCACCGATGCCGCAAAACGCGCCCGAAGTATCAACCAGGCACAGAACCGGCCGACCAAATTTCTCGGCTTGGTGCATCAGGCGACGTGCCTTGCGGTAGCCCTCGGGATGTGCCATACCAAAGTTGCGACGCATGCGCTCTTTGGTCGTGGTACCGCGCTCGATGGCGATAACCGTCACGGGTCGCCCGTCTTTCCAGCCGATGCCGCCCACCACGGCAGCATCGTCGCCAAAGTAGCGGTCGCCGTGCAGCTCTACGAATCCGTCGAGACCCAACGAGATCATCTCGCCTGCCGTGGCGCGGTTCGCCGAGCGAGTCTGTTTGACGATTTCGAGCGCGCTTTTTGGTGCGGCCGAGCGCTTAAACAAGTGTCCCAGCTTTTTGTCGCGACGACCCGTATGCACGATCTCATGCGGTGCCCCCAGGCCGGGCGCGTGCCCTTCGTGCAGCGCCAGCAGCTCGCCTACCGTGAGCGCAATCTCACCACGCGGAACAACGGCATCGCAAAAGCCGTGCTCCAGCAAAAACTCGGAACGCTGAAATCCCTTGGGCAGACGCTTGTGCATGTTCTGCTCGATCACGCGCGGGCCGGCAAATGCCGTCAGGGCATCGGGCTCGGCCAGGATAATGTCGCCCTCCATGGCAAAGCTCGCGGTTACACCTCCGGTCGTGGGATCGGTGAGCACCGTGATATACAGGCCGCCCGCCTCGCTGTGGCGCCTAACCGCCGCAGAAATCTTGGCCATCTGCATGAGCGAGGTCACGCCCTCCTGCATGCGGGCGCCGCCCGATACGGTAAAGCCAACGACCGGCAGCCCCAACTCGGCCGCGCGCTCAAAGACACGACAGATCTTCTCGCCCACCACGGAGCCCATTGAGCCCATCATAAAGTTGGCGTCCATAAAGAAGAGCGCGGTATCGCAGCCGCAGATTTTGCCCCTGCCGCACACAACGGCATCGCGCTCGCCCGAACGCTTGTTCACGCTCTTAAGCTTGTCGGCATAACCGGGAAACGAGAGGAAGTCCTCCGACGCCAGATTAGCATCCCATTCCTCAAACGTGCCCTCGTCGACCGTCATGCGCATGCGCGCGCGACCGCTCACGCGAAAGTGTTTGCCGCAACGAGGGCAGACCTCGAGGTTGTCGTGCAGGCGCGCCTCATCGATCACACGGCGGCACTCCGGGCACTTGATAAACACGTGGCGCGCGGGAAACTCGGCGCACGACTCGGTCATCGGCCCCTCGAGGACGTTGACCGTCTTCGCTTTTCTATTCATCAGCATAGAGATGCCCCATCAGATCGGTGTGATACATGCCCGACAAAAACTCGTCGTTTGCCAGCACGTCGAGCTGAAGCTCGCTATTTTCGCTCACGCCCTCAATCACGAGCTCGCCCAGGGCCGAGCGCATCTTGCGAATGGCACCGTCACGCGTGGGCGCGCACACGATGAGCTTGCCGAGCATGGAGTCGTAGTACGGCGGAACTTTCGCTCCGGTAAACATGGCGGAATCCCAGCGCACGCGCGGACCACCCGGCACACGCAACGCGGTGACCGTTCCGCACGACGGCAGAAAGTCCGGCGTTTCGGCATTGATGCGGCACTCCATGGCGTGGTTGCGCACCGGCATGTCCTCCTGCTCAAAGGGCAGAGGCTGGCCGGCTGCCACGCGCAGCTGCCACTTGACCAAGTCGGTATCGGTTACAAACTCTGTAACCGGATGCTCCACCTGCAAGCGCGTGTTCATTTCCATAAAGTAGAAATTGCCGTCGTCCGAGTACAGAAACTCGATGGTGCCAGCGCCCTCATAACCGACGGCACGAGCCAAGTCGCGCGCCGCCTTGTGCATACGGGCACGAATATCGTCGCGTCCGTCGAGGCACGGCGCGGGACTCTCCTCGATCAGCTTTTGGTTGCGGCGCTGCACCGAGCACTCGCGCTCGCCGAGTGAAAACACATGGCCCTGCTTATCGGCCATAATCTGTACCTCAACGTGATGCGCCGGCGCAACGAACTTCTCCATGTAGCACTCGCCGTCACCAAAAACGGCCTCACCCTCGGCACGCGCCTCGATGAACGCCTTTGCCGCATCTTCCACGCGCTCGACCTTGCGAATACCGCGACCGCCGCCGCCCGCGCGCGCCTTAATAAGCACGGGGCAGCCGATGTGCTCGGCCTCGGCCGTCGCCTCCTCGGGGCTTTTGAGCAAATCGCAGCCCGGCACGATGGGCACGCCCGCAGCAGCGGCCGTTCGGCGTGCGGCGTCCTTGTCGCCCATGCTGTCGATCACCTCGGCCGAAGGACCGACAAACGCCAGACCGAACTTGTCGCAGTCGCGCACGAAGCTCGCCTTCTCGGAAAAGAAGCCATAGCCGGGATGAATTGCCTTAGCTCCCGACTTTACGGCACAGGTGAGCACGGCATCGTCGTTGAGGTAGCTCTCGGCAAGACGCGGGCCGCCGATGCAATACGCCTCGTCGGCAAGCTGCACGTGTAGCGCGTCCGCATCGGCCGTGGAATAAACGGCGACGGTCTTGATGCCCATATCGCGGCACGCGCGGATAACACGGACCGCGACTTCGCCGCGGTTGGCGATGAGCACTTTGTCGAACATGGAGCCTTCCTTAACTTTCGTGCATGAGTGCAAAAGACATATCGGCGCGGCAGCAAACCTCACCGTTGACGCTCGCAGTACCCGTCGCAAAGCGGAACGGCCCGCGCGCACGCGTGATGGAGCACACTAGATCCACCGTGTCGCCCGGGCGCACCGGACGCTTAAAGCGCACCTTGTCCAGACTCGTGTAGAACGGCGTCGCGCCGCGCGCCTCCTCATCGCCCATCAGCAGCACGCAGCAGTTCTGGGCGAGCATCTCGCACTGAATCACGCCGGGAACGACCGGGTTTCCCGGAAAATGTCCCTGCAAAAAGTACTCGTCGCCTGTAATCGTGATCTTGCCGTGGGCCTCGTCGCCCACCAGCTCGGCTTCGTCGAGCAAAAGCATCGGCTCGCGATGCGGTAACAGCTTCTTGAGCTCTTCTTTGTTCATGGATATCACCTATCCGATCCTCATGAGGCAGCTGCCAAACTCCACGAGGTCGCCGTCGGCCACGCAGATCTCGAGCACCTCACCGTCTGCCTCGGCCGTCACCTCGTTGAGAACCTTCATGGCCTCGATGACGCAGAGGGTCTCGCCGGCCTTGACCTTGGAGCCCACGCGCACAAATGGCTCGTCGCCCGGCGCCGGGGCAGCATAGAAGACGCCCACCATGGGAGCAGTCACCTCGGTGCCCTTGGGCTCCGGCGCGGCGGCAGGTGTCTGCGTGGCGGGTTCCGGTGCGGCAGGCGCGACTGTGGGAGCTGCAACTTGAGCGGCCATGGCGCTCGGCATAGGCATGGGCACGGCAACCGGCTGCGCCACACTCGCGCGCTCGAGTTCGACCGCGGTGCCATCGGGCTCCTCAACGCGTACGCGCGTGAGGCCGCGGTCCTCCATCACATCGGCTATCTCGGCAAGTCTTTTGGAATCCATGCTCTAGCTCCTCGTATATCTACGCAGCGCGATGGCGGCGTTGTGCCCGCCAAAGCCCAGGTTGGTCGAAAGCGCCCAGGTAAGGTCGGCGCGAACCGCGCGATTGGGCGTGTAATCAAGATCGCAGGCGGAATCGGGCGTGTGGTAGTTAATGGTCGGCGGCACCACGCCCTGCTCGAGTGCCATGGCGCAGGCCATGACCTCAATGGCCCCCGTGGCACCGATCATGTGCCCCGTCATCGACTTGGTCGACGAGACATGTGCGGCGCGCGCCGCGTCCTCGCCGAGCGCTCGCTTAATGCCCGCCGTCTCGGACGAATCATTAAGCTTGGTCGAGGTGCCGTGGGCATTGATGTAGAGGCCCTCGGAAGGCTTGACGTCGCCCTCGGCCACCGCCAGCGATATCGCGCGGGCAATGCCGGCAGCCTCGGGATCGGGACTCGTGATGTGATAAGCATCATCGGTGTTGCCGTAGCCCACGACCTCGGCATAAATGTGCGCACCGCGCGCCTGCGCATGTTCCATGCTCTCGAGTACCAGCACGCAAGCGCCCTCGCCCATCACAAAGCCGTCGCGGTCTGCATCGAACGGGCGGCAAGCCGTCGCAGGATCGGGGTTGGTGGTCAATGCGCGGCAGGACGTAAAGCCTGCAACGGCATCGGGGATAATGGCCGCCTCGGCGCCGCCCGCGAGGATCGCGTCGGCATAGCCGTGCTTGATGGCGCGGAACGCCTCGCCCACCGCATGGGCCGAGGTCGCGCAAGCAGTCACGACTGGCAGGGTCGGTCCCTTTGCCTTGTGGCGGATCGCGATATTGCCCGAAGCCATGTTGGGAATCATCATCGCAATCATATAGGGCGATGCGCGGCGAGGTCCACGATCGGCGATCGTGTGGACGTTGTCGACGAGCGTCGTCATGCCGCCCACGCCCGAGCCCACGTAGACGCCCAGACGCTCACGATCGATGGCGCCTTCGACATCAAAGCCCGCATCGTGCATTGCCTCGTCCGAAGCCGCCATCGCAAACTGAACGCAGGGGTCGAGATGCTTGGCGTCACGCTTGCCAAAGTACTCGTTGCCGTCAAAGCCCTTGACTTCGGCCGCCACCTTGACGGTAAACGCATCGGTATCGAAGTGCGTGATCGGGCCGATGCCACAGGTCCCGGCGCACATGGCCGCCCAGGTGGCAAGCGCGGTGTTGCCGAGCGGCGATACGGCACCGATGCCGGTGATTGCAACTCTCTGTTCCATCATGGTCTCCTCATCCAAGCCGTTCTTCGGCCCTGGTTTCTACATCGCCATTCCGCCGTCGACGCGCACGACCTCGCCCGTAATGTAAGCAGCCGCATCGCTCGCTAAAAAGCGCACCACGCCGGCCACTTCCTCGGGACGTGCCATGCGCTTAAGGGGAATCTGTTCCTCGATTGCCGTACGCACCTTCTCCGAGAGCTTTGCCGTCATATCTGTCTCGACAAACCCGGGGGCGACCGCGTTCGCTCGTACGCCACGAGGCGCAAGCTCGCGCGCCACCGCCTTGGTAAGCCCTATCACGCCCGCCTTGGAAGCAGCGTAGTTGGCTTGCCCGGCATTGCCCATCAGGCCCACGACCGAGCTCATGTTGACGACGCAACCGCCGCGCTGGCGCATAAAGGTCTTGGTGAGCGCGCGCGTCATATTGAATGTTCCCTTGAGATTGACATCGAGCACGCGATCGAATGCGTCATCGCCCATGCGCATGAGCAGGCCATCGCGGGTGATGCCGGCGTTGTTGACGAGCGCCCAAATGGAACCAAAGTCGTTGAGGACCGCTTCCACGCACGCGTTGACGGCAGCGGGATCGGCCACGTCGCATTGATATGCGCGTGCCGTGGCGCCAACCGCCTCACAGGCTTCGCACGTCTTGCGCGCCGCATCGACGCTGCCGGCATAGACGACGGCGATATCAAAGCCGTCCTCCGCCAGACCGACAGCGCAGGCGCGGCCGATACCCCGCGAGCCGCCCGTGACCAGTGCCACGCGACGTGAGTCGTTGCGCTCGAGCGCGCCGTTGTTCAAGTTGCCCATGTCATTCCTTTCGGGTTACAGCCCTGTGGACTATGCGAGCTCGTCGGCAATAGTTGCGACCTGCTCGGCCGTTTCGCACGAATACACGCGAACGTCGCTCAGCGTACGCTTGACCAGGCCCGACAGCGTTTTGCCAGGGCCGACCTCAATAAACGTGTCGATGCCCTGATTCTGCAGAGTATGCAGCGTGTCGACCCAACGAACGACATGACTCACCTGATTGGCCAAGACATCCGATGCCGCTCGCGGGTCCGCCGGATAGGGCGCCGCCGTCATGTTTGCCATGACCGGAATCAGCAGCGGTGACGGCGCGTGGCCGGCTTGGATATACGTCGCCAGCCCCTCAGTCGCCTCGGCCATATAGGGGCTATGAAATGCGCCCGACACCGCGACTTTCATAGCGCGGCCGCCAGCCTCTTTTACTAGGACGTCGAGCTCCTGCAGCGCCTCGGGCGCTCCGGCAACAACCGTCTGCTGCGGACTGTTGTAGTTGACCGGCCAGCAGTCCTCGCCGGCCTGTTTTGCCAGGTTCTCGACTTGCGCCGCATCGAGCTTGATGACGGCGCGCATGCCGCCCGGATGGCGCTCGGCAGCCGCGGCCATCAGCGCCGCGCGCTCGCACACGAGCTCAAAGCCCGCTCGCGTATCGAACGCCCCCGCAAAGGTGAGCGCGGCGACCTCGCCAAGCGAAAAACCCGCACAGGCGGCAGGTACCACGCCGCGCTCACGCAGGGCGGCAGCCGCTGCCAGATCGTGAACGAACACGCACGGCTGCGTGTTCTCGGTCTGCGAGAGCTCCTCCTTGGAGGCGCTTCGGCACTGCTCACTGGTCCCCGGGCGCACCTCGTCGGCAATGGCGAACACCTCGGCGGCCGCCGGCGATACCTCGATCAGGTCGACGCCCATCGCGGGGTGCTGGGCGCCCTGGCCGGCAAACAGAAACGCTACGCCACCCATGCGCACGCACCCTTCAGGACGTGCTCGGCGCCATCGACCAGGTCGTCAACGATTTCACGTGCGCTTTGGCGCTCGTTGACCATGCCGGCAATCTGTCCACACAAAAACGAGCCCTCTTCGTAATTGCCGTCCTTGGCGGCCTTGCGAAGGGCGCCCGTGCCCATGGCCCCGAGCTCCTCGACGCTTACGCCCGCCGCCTCGCTCTTGGCGTAGGCGTTGGTGAAGGGGCTCTTGAGGGCACGCACCGGGTGTCCCGTCGAGCGGCCGGTCGCACGCGTCGAGGTGTCGTTGGCCTTCAGGACCATCTCCTTGTACTGCTCCGATACGGTGCACTCATCTGCGATCAGAAAGCGCGTACCCACCTGCACGCCGGCGGCGCCCAGCATAAAGGCGGCCGCCACGCCGCGGCCATCAGCGATACCGCCAGCCGCAACCACGGGAATATCGACCGCATCGACAACCTGCGGCACCAGTGCCATCGTCGAGGTCTCGCCAATATGGCCGCCTGATTCGGTACCCTCGGCAACCACGGCAGTGGCTCCACGACGCGCCACGAGGCGCGCCAGCGCCACCGAGGCAACGACCGGGATGACCTTGATGCCCGCCTCGTTCCACGCCTTCATGTACTTGGTGGGATTGCCGGCACCCGTCACGACGACCGGCACCCGCTCGTCAATCACGACCCGCGCGACCTCGTCGGCAAACGGGCTCATGAGCATGACGTTGACGCCAAAGGGCTTATCCGTCCTGGCGCGCAGCTCATGAATCTGGTCGCGCAGCCAGTTGGCGTCGGCGTTCATGGCCGCGATAATCCCTAAGCCGCCCGCCTCGGACACTGCGGACGCCAGCGAGGCGTCGGCGATCCAGGCCATACCGCCCTGGAACACGGGCTTTTCGATGCCGAGCAGATCGCAGAGAGGAGTCTTGAGCATCTCTACTTCTCCAATGCCGCCTCGACCGTATCGGCGAACTCGCCGACCGTCTTGGGGTTCTCCTCGGTATCGAGCTGGATGCCAAACTCGTCCTCAACGGCGACGAGGATCTCGACGGTGCCCAGACTGTCGAGACCAATCTCCTCGAGCGTGGACTCGGGCTTCATCTCGACGTCGTCAAGACCAGCGGTCTCGCGGATAACATCGCAAACGCGCTCGAAGGTCTTCTGATCTGCCATGGTAGTTCTCCTTTGTTTGTGCCCTAGGGGCGTTTTTATTTCCTATGTGCGACTACTTCCAACGAAGTAGATAGCCACCTATATCCAGACCGGCGCCAAATCCAACGAGGGCGATGGTGTCGCCCGCATTCAGTGCGTTGGTGCGCGCCAGCCGATCAAGCGCAAAGGGAATACAGGCGCTCGAAATATTGCCGGTCTCGCGCAGCGTTCGAACCACGCGCTCGCCTGGCACGCCGAGGCGCTTGACTGCCTGGCTCAGGATTCGTTCGTTAGCCTGATGGAATACAAAATGGTCGATGTCTTCGACCGAAATGCCCGCATCGCTCGCAAGCTTATGAACCGTGTCACAGATGGCGTTGACGCCGAACTTGAACACACGGCGGCCATTCATGGACAGCACGCTCTCGCTATCTACGGAGGCCTTAAACGGCGAGGTGCCGACCAGTCCGGGAACGCGCAACGTCTCGACGTCGGACGCCGTCGAAAGCTCAACGGCAAGGGGGCTGTCTCCCCCGGCCTCAATCACCGCGGCGCCTGCCCCATCGCCAAAGAGCACGCAGGTGGCGCGGTCGGTCCAGTCGAGCGCGCGCGTCATCTGCTCGGCAGCAATGATAAGCACGCGCTTGGCACGACCCCGGGCGATATAGCCCTCGGCAACATCGAGCGCAAATACGAAGCCGGCACAGGCAGCCGAGACATCGAAGGCAGGGCACGTCGCGCCCAGTCGCTCAGCAACGGCACACGCCTCGGCGGGAACAAGGTGGTCACCCGTCGTCGTCGAGCAGACGATCAGATCCAACTGGCTCGCGTCGATTCCGGACACCTGAAGTGCCCGCTCGCTCGCCGCTACGGCAAGGTCGTCAAGTGACTCGGTGGTGCAGACGTGGCGACTCTTAATACCTGTGCGGGTAAAAATCCACTCATCCGAGGTATCGAGGAACTCGGACAGCTCGTCATTGGAAACACTGCGCTTGGGAAGCGCCGAGCCTGTTCCAAGAATCGTGAAACCCATCACTAACCTCCTTTGAGTTGTTGACGTGTTTACATCGACCAAGAGAGGATAGCGCATTTCAGTCGTTGTTGACGTGTTAACATTAAATTGCCCAAATGCGACACAGGCTTCACATTGTGTCTATCTCTCGACACCATTGCGTTATTCACTTATTCATTAAGGAGGTAGCAGCCGTTATGGATGCCAAATTAACGATAGTCGACGTAACCGGATCGACCAACGATGACCTGCTCGAAGCAGGAAAACAGGGAGCGCCGCACGGCACAGGACTTGCCGCCCGGGCTCAGACAGCAGGACGCGGCCGGCGCGGCCACAAGTGGGATTCAACCGCCGGCAACCTATTGCTTTCGATTGTCCTGCGTCCATGCGTTAATCCTGCGAAGTACTCTGGTCTTGCTGCCGTCAGCGGCCTAGCGGTGCTCGAGGCGCTCGAAAAACAGGGTCTTGCAAACGAGATTGGCCTCAAATGGCCCAACGACCTGGTCGCGCGTGGACGCAAACTCGGCGGCATTCTGGTCGAGGCCGCACGCGATAACGAAGGCAAACCTTTCGCCGTCTGCGGCATTGGTGTCAATGTGAACTATGCGCCCCAAGAGGTGCCCGATGGCGGCCTGCCGGCAATCGGTCTCTCGGACCTTAACGAGAACGTTCCTGCTGTCGACATGCTCCTCGATGAGGTCTATCACGCAGTTATAGACGCTGTAGATGCCTGGGCAGAACGCCTCAACGCCATGGAAGAAAACACCGGACCGCTCGCGCCCGTCCACGGCGAATATGTCGCTCACCTCAATTGGATTGGAAAGCACGTTATCGCCCGCTCCCCTGCCGGTGACGAGCTGGCGCGAGGCATCTTTATAACGGTCGATGGCTTTGGTCGTGCGTGCATCGAAACAGAAGACGGCTTGCGATCCTTCCATTTTGAGGAGGCGTCATTGCGCCCCTTGAGTGAGTAGGTCGCCACAGCCAGCCGCTCGGCAGCCTTACCCGGCGATCCAAACCCATCATGCAAAACAAAAGAGCCCCGCTACCGTAATGGCAGCGGGGCCCTTTAAGCTATGAGGAATATCGCTTAGAGCTTGATGTCGATGTCGACGCCAGCGGGGAGGTCGAGACGCATAAGCGAATCAACGGTGCCCGAGGTGGGGTCGAGGATGTCGATGAGGCGCTTGTGGGTGCGCATCTCGAACTGCTCACGGGAGTCCTTGTTCACGTGCGGCGAGCGGATAACCGTGTACAGGTTGCGCTCGGTGGGCAGGGGGACAGGACCGGAAACGCGAGCGCCGGTCTTCTGAGCGGTCTCAACGATGAGCTTCGCGGACTGATCGACGACCTCGTGATCATAGCCCTTGAGGCGAATGCGGATCTTCTGGGTAGCCAACTTAAACCTCCAAAGAGTGCGAGAGATGCTCTCGCGGATTACGTAACAGGGAGCTCGAACTTAGGCGTTCTTGCTCATGACCTCGTCCACGATGGACTTGGGCGCGGGCTCATAAGAGTCGAACTGCATCGTGTAGGATGCACGGCCCTGGGTCTGGGAGCGAAGGTCGGTAGCGTAACCGAACATCTCGCCCAGCGGCACCTTGGCACGGATGAGCTTGCTGTTCTTGCGATCCTCCATGCCCTCGATCTTGCCGCGGCGACCGGAGAGGTTGCCCATAACGTCGCCCATGTACTGCTCGGGGGTCTCGACCTCGACAGCCATGATCGGCTCGAGCAGCTGCGGATCGGACTTCTTGAGGGCGTCCTTGATAGCCATGGAACCGGCGATCTTGAAGGCGGCCTCGGAGGAGTCGACCTCGTGGTAAGAACCGTCGAACAGGGTGACCTTAACGTCGAGGACCGGGAAGCCGGCGATAACACCGGTGTTCAGGGCCTCCTGGATGCCCTTGTCGATGGACGGGATGTACTCCTTGGGCACGACGCCGCCGACGATAGCGTTGACGAACTCGTAGCCGAAGCCCTCCTCCATCTTCTCGAGCTTGATGACGGCGTGGCCGTACTGACCGCGACCGCCGGACTGACGGACGAACTTGCCCTCAGCCTTCTCGACGTCGTGACCAGCGGTCTCGCGGTAGGCAACCTGGGGCTTACCGACGTTAGCGTCAACCTTGAACTCACGGAGCAGACGGTCGACGATGATCTCGAGGTGCAGCTCGCCCATGCCGGCGATGATGGTCTGGCCGGTCTCGTGGTTGGTGGACACCTGGAAGGTCGGGTCCTCCTCGGCGAGCTTGGTCAGAGCCAGGGACATCTTGTCCTGCTCGGCCTTGGTCTTGGGCTCAATGGCAACGTCGATAACGGGCTTAGCGAACTCGATCTTCTCGAGGACGATCTCCTTGCCCTCGGCGCACAGGGTGTCACCAGTGGTGGAGTTCTTGAAGCCGACGCAAGCGACGATGTCGCCGGCGGCAGCGTCGTCACGGTCGATACGCTCGGCGGCGTTCATCTCGAGAATGCGGCCGAGGCGCTCGCGCTGACCGTTGGAAGCGTTGACCACGTAGGAGCCGGACTCAGCGCGGCCGGAGTAAACGCGGACGTAGGTGAGCTTACCGACGAACGGGTCGGTCATGATCTTGAAGACCAGGCCGGAGAAGGGCTCGTCGAAGGAAGGATGACGCTGGATCTCCTCGCCGGTGTCCGGATCGGTACCGGTGACGGCCTCAACGTCGAGCGGGCTGGGCAGGTAGTCGACGACAGCGTCGAGCAGCTCCTGGACGCCCTTGTTCTTGTAGGCGGAGCCCACGAAGACGAGGTTGAGCTCGTTGGCCAGAACGCCCTTACGCAGAGCAGCCTTGAGCTCCTCGACGGTGAAGTCCTCCTCCATGAGGATCTTCTCCATGAGCTCGTCGTCAAAGCTGGCAGCAGCGTCGAGGAGCTCCTCGCGCTTGGTGGCAGCGATGTCGGCGAACTCAGCCGGGATCTCGTCCATCGGCTCGGGGTAGGTCATGCCCTTCTCGTCGGCCTTGAAGTCCCATGCAGTCATGGTGACCAGGTCGATGACGCCCCAGAAGTTGTCCTCGGCGCCCATCGGGACCTGAGCGGCCACGGCGTTAGCGTCGAGACGATCCTTCATGGTCTCGATAGCGTTGAAGAAGTCAGCGCCCACGCGGTCATACTTGTTGATGAAGGCGATGCGGGGAACGTTGAAGGTAGAAGCCTGACGCCAAACGGTCTCAGACTGAGGCTGAACGCCAGCAACGGCGTCGAAGACGGCGACAGCGCCATCGAGGACGCGCAGGCAGCGCTCGACCTCGGCGGTGAAGTCAACGTGGCCCGGGGTGTCGATGATCTGGATGCGGTAGTCCTTGCCGTCCTTGTTCCAGAAGCAGGTGGTAGCAGCGGAGGTAATGGTTACGCCGCGCTCCTGCTCCTGAACCATCCAGTCCATGGTGGCAGCGCCCTCATGGACCTCACCGATCTTGTGGGTCTTACCGGTGTAGTAAAGAATACGCTCGGTCGTGGTGGTCTTACCGGCATCGATGTGGGCCATGATGCCGATGTTACGGGTATCGGAAAGCTTGTACTTAGGCTTAGCCATGTTAGTTCCTTACCTTAACTTACCAACGATAGTGAGAGAACGCGCGGTTGGCCTCGGCCATCTTGAAGACGTCCTCACGCTTCTTGACGGAAGCGCCCAGGCCGTTGGAAGCGTCGAGGATCTCATTGGCGAGACGCTCGGCCATGGTCTTCTCCTTGCGAGCGCGGGAGAAGTTGACGATCCAGCGGATACCCAGAGCGGTGGAACGACGGGAGTTGACCTCCATCGGGACCTGATAGGTAGCGCCACCGACACGCTTGGGCTTAACCTCGAGCGTGGGCTTGACGTTGTCCATAGCCTTCTTGAAGGTAGCGAGAGCGTCGCCACCCTCGGACTTCTCGGCAACGATCTCGAAAGCGGTGTAAACGATGCGCTCAGCGGTGGCCTTCTTGCCGTCAAGAAGGACCTTGTTGATGAGCTGAGTCACCAGGCGGTTGTTGTAAACGGCGTCAGGCTGAACCTCACGACGATTAGCTGCTGCACGACGCGGCATGTGAAATCTCCTTAAGTGTCTACCGTGCGGCGCTTAGGCGGCACACGGCGAAAGTATCAAAACGTTATCTGGCTTATTTAGCCTTGGGGCGCTTAGCACCGTACTTGGAACGGGCCTGCATACGGTTCTGGACCGGAGCAGCGTCGTAGGCGCCACGGATGACGTGATAACGGACACCAGGGAGGTCACGGACACGACCGCCGCGGACGAGCACGATGGAGTGCTCCTGCAGGTTGTGGCCCTCACCCGGGATGTAAGCAGTAACTTCGATGCCGTTGACAAGGCGAACACGGGCAACCTTACGAAGAGCCGAGTTCGGCTTCTTGGGGCTCGTGGTGAAGACGCGGGTGCACACGCCGCGCTTCTGGGAGTTGTGCTGCAGAGCAGCGTTCTTGGACTTCTTGGGCACGGAACGACGGCCCTGGCGAACCAGCTGGTTAATAGTAGGCAAAGCGTACTCCTTCTCGAATGATTCCAGCTTTCTGTAAAGTGCAACGGCTTGAATCGAGGGGTCAGCATCCCCCTACGAAACACGCAGTTCGATAGGATACGTGGCGTTAGCTGTGCCGTCAACAGACCACGCCGCCGGGCGTATCCCAAAATTGGCACATTTCCGCAAAGCCTACACAAAAGGAATCCCCTCCTGTGCGCGGGGGCGGATTCCCGGGCCGGGCGGCACAGGGGTTAAGTTTGCTGCTCTACAGTCCTGGCTCGCACGGAGGCCACATTAAGTGGCCTCCGGCTCGTGCGGAACTCGCGACAAACTTAACCCCTGTGCCGCCCGGGCCGGGGATCCGACGTGCTCGTCGGGGCAACGTTACCTGCCAAAAAGGGACAGGTTTATTTTGGTCGGTTTTATCTGGGGAAACGTCGCGCTCCAACGGTGATCTGCTCTCACCTGTCGCATGGAAATCGGCGGCGCTTTCGGAAGTATGCGGCAAATTCTGGACCCGCCGAGCGCACCGGGGTTTTGCGATAATAAACCCGCAGGTAGAGCGCTTGAGCATATACGATGTGGTCGACCCATCAAGATTTTGCCGCATACTTCAGGAATGCAGGCGAATATCGTGCGGTCTAACCGCCCATTTACCGCAAAGAAGGCCGCTTCCCCTAGTAGAAAGCGGCCCCAAATCTTACGAATAGACGATGGTAAAGGGTTCCGACGTTTCGGCGCCCCCTGTTGAAGTGCAGCGTGTGCCTTCGAGCGTTACTGAAACCACTTGGTCGACATCAATCAACTTCGTTGGCACCCAAATGTTCTCTCCGCTATTGCGTCCCATCGAAACATAGAAATTGTACGCCCCTGCGTCGTCATCTTCGATAATCTGCTCTGACCCATCCTTGTAGGTGACGGTCAGTTTATGATCAACTGCTTCATAGCCCAGATCATCGATGTGCGTCTGGATGGAAAACGGACTGATCTCGAGAGGCGAGTCATCGGAGCGGAGTTCTTTTGTATCGACGTGCGCTCCGACGTTAAACTCTGGCGTCGATACCTCGATCACCTTCGCATCCTCACCTTTGCCCTCCGTCCAACTGATATTCCAGGTGACCGCATGTCGTAAATCTCGATCGCGATTCCAAGATGCAAAGCACATCGTGCCGTTAATGACCGTGTCGCTTGATGTGTCTTTATCAATGGTGCAGCGTGTATCAGCCCATTCCTCGCCGAAGTTCATGCTGGGTGTACTGACGCCCCCTTCTTCTTCACCATAGAGAACAAGTTCGCCAAGCTCTGCCGCCGGCTTGTAGTAGTTAACGCCATTCGGATTGGACAATGTAAACGTCACAGCACCGCAACCGTTCTCGTCGATTGCCATCTCATGAATGTCGAGCGTATAGCCGTTGCCCTCGACGGACAGATTGACCTTCTGGACTGCACCCTCCAGGCTTTGGGGCGCGATACCATCACCAAACTCTCTGGTGTAGGTATATTTCGTCCCCGACGAGCCGCCATTTGTCCAGGTAACGGACTCTCCGTTGCCATGGTTTCCCCAGGCAGAGGCAAAATAACTGGAATTGACAACAGCGTAGGCGACCCCTCCGGTCGCCAGCGCTCCGGCAAGACATCCGATTACGGCAACATACAGAGGCTTCGCGTGACCCTTTCGGCGAAGCGGCTCGCCAGCAGCGGCATAAAGAACACGGTCAGCAAGATCGCTATCGGCTTGGACGGACTCGAAGGCCTGCTTGATCTGGTTGGATTTCACGGTCGCCCTCCTCTAGGATGAACTTGAGCTTCGATCTGCCGCGAGCTAAACGCGTTCGAACGGTCGCGGCTGGCACATGCAGTAACTCGGCAATTTCTGAAGTCGAGAAGCCCAGATAGTAATAGAGCACGATAGGAATACGGAATCGCTCCGGAAGTCGCATAACGTCTGACAGGACCGCCTTGGTCTCCTCCTGCGCCGTCGAAAGCGAATCGGCCAGATTCTCAATATCCTCCACGCGCCTCCACGGCTTTCGAAAGAGAGATTTACATTCATTGATCGTGACCCGGATAAGCCATCGACGAAGATGCTCCCAGTTTTCAAATTGCGCGTCGCTTTTGAGCAACTTAAGAAAGACGTCTTGAGCGACATCGTCGGCGTCAGCGCGATCACGCAGATACGTCAATGCGATCCGAAACACGACATCCCGGTGGTCTTCGACCGCCTGTCTAAAAGCTTGTTCTTCCATAATCACCTCCCGGTGACATTAATGGTTCTCGATGAGGCCCTCACCATAGATACGCTCTTGCCGGACTAAATGTTTCAAATTCAAGCAGGAAAAACCTACCAAAATTAATCCGTCCCTTTTTGGCAAGGGATCAACGGAACGCAACAGGTTGAGCATACGCAAGCGAGCGGACCCCAGAGCGTACAAGGTGGCATGAAAAAGGCAGGGCATTGACCTTTTGGTCATGCCCTGCCTTTTGAATGACAGATTGTAGCTCTGGGGGCCGCGCAGCGACGGAGGTCGCCGCCGTTCGTTAGAACGGCGGAACTAGTTACTCCTCGTCGTTGTCCTTGGCCTCTTCGGCGTCGTCGGTGTCCACGAGCTGGTTGAGCAGCTCGTCGAGGGAAGCCATGTCCTCGTTGATCGCGCCGTTGGCGGGAGCCTTCTTGTCGTCAATCGGGGCGCCCAGGAGCTCCTCGTCGGCGTCGGCGTGATGCGTCGGAGCGGAGGTACCCAGCAGGATATCGTCCGGACCGTCGGGGCTAAAGACCATCTGCAGCAGCTGCGAGAGGTCTTCCTCGTCGGCAACGTCGTCGTTGTTCTCGAGGATGTAGAGCAGATCGTGGGCCTCCAGGCCGTCACGGAGCTCCTCGATCGCCTTGGCGCCGATGCCATCGATGCGCAGCAGATCCTCCTCGGACTTGCCAACCAGGTCGCCGACCGTCTCGATGCCAACCTCGCTGAACTTGTTGGTCCAGCGCTGCGACACGCCCAGATCGTCGAACAGGTACAGACGAGCCTTCTCGGCGGAGATGGTGTGGCCGTTGCGGGTGAACGAACCGTCAGCACCACCGAACTCGTCGTAGCCGGCCCAGTCGAGCTGCTGCGGGAGCTGCTCGTCCAGGTCCTTGAGCTCCACAGGAGCCCACTCGGGCAGCGACTTGGCGTTGGGCGAAGCCGGGCCGTCGATGTCCACGTAGCCGTCGGCCGTGCGATACGTCAGCTTGGCGTTGGCGTACGGCTTGAGGCCGGTACCAGCCGGGATCTTCTTACCGACGATGACGTTGGACTTAAGGTCGAGCAGGTGGTCGACCTTGCCCTCGATGGCAGCCTCGGTAAGGACGCCAGCGGTACGAATGAACGAAGCGCTCGACAGCCAGGAGTCGATGTTGGACGCGACCTTGAGCGTACCCAGGATGACGGGCTCGGCCACAGGAGCCTGACCGCCCAGACGGGCAACGCGCTCGACCTCGTCGGCAAACTCGTAGCGGTCGACGTACTGACCAAGCAGGTACTTGGAGTCGCCGGGGTTGGTGATCTGAACGCGACGCAGCATCTGGCGTGCGAGCACCTCGATGTGCTTGTCGTTCAGGTCGACGCCCTGGCTGGTGTAGACGTCCTTGACGCTCTCGACGAAGGTGTGCATCGTCGACTCGATGTCGGTCAGCTTGCGCAGGTTGCGGAAGTTGACGAAGCCCTTGGTGATCTGGTCGCCAGCGCGAACCTCGCAGCCGTCCTCGATCTCGGGCATGAAGCGCACCGAAGCGGGGACGCGACGCTCGTCGAGGACACGGGTGTGATCCTCGGAGTCGGTGAGCGTCAGCACGTACTCGGACTTCTCGGGCTTAATCGAGAGGTGACCAGAGTACGGAGCCAGCTCGGCCTCGCGACCCAGGATCTTCTCGTTGACGTTGCCGACGATATCGAACATACGGCTGACCGTAGGCAGACCCTGCGTAATATCGTCGACGCCAGCGACGCCGCCGGAGTGAATGGTACGCATCGTAAGCTGCGTACCGGGCTCGCCGATGGACTGGGCGGCAATAATGCCGACCGCGGTACCGATGGCGACCGGACGACGGGTGGAAAGATCCCAGCCGTAGCACTTCTGGCACACGCCGTACTTGGAGCGGCAGGTGAGCAGCGCGCGAAGCTTGACCTTCTTAAGGCCGGCATCGACCATCTTCTGGATGTCAGCGACCTTCTCGATGTAGCCGTCCTGCTCAAAGAGCACGGTGCCATCGGGAGCCACGACGTCCTCAATGAAGCAACGGCCGACGAGGTCGGTGTTGAGGTCGGTGGTGCCGGGGATGATGAGGTTGTAGGTGACGCCCTCGTGCGTACCGCAGTCCTCCTCGCGGACGATGACGTCCTGGGCCACGTCGACCAGACGACGGGTCAGGTAACCAGAGTCCGAGGTGTGGGATGCGGTATCGACCAGGCCCTTACGGGCGCCGTAGGTCGAAATGAAGTACTCGAGCGGCAGCAGGCCCTCGCGGAAGTTCGCCTTAATGGGAAGGTCGATCGTCTCGCCGGACATGTCTGCCATCAGGCCACGCATGCCGCCGAGCTGACGCAGCTGGGTCTTAGAACCACGGGCGCCGGAGTCGGCCATCATGTAGAGCGGGTTCTCCTCGTCGAACAAGTCGAGCATGAGCGCTGCGACCTTGTCGGTACAAGCGGTCCACTCGTTAACGACTTCGATGTGGCGCTCCGTCTCGTTGATGAAGCCCTCCTCGAAGTACTCGTTGATCTGGTCGACGTTAGCCTGGGCGCGGTCGAGCAGCTCCTGCTTCTCGGCAGGGATGAGAGCGTCCCACACCGAGATGGTGAGGCCGGCGCGGGTAGCGTAGTGGAAGCCAGAGTACTTGATGGCGTCGAGGATCGGACCGACCTTGGCCTCGGGGTAACGATCGCAGCAGTCGGCAACCAGCTTGGCCACGTCGCCCTTGACCATCTTGTAGTTCATGAACTCGTAGTCTTCGGGCAGGCACTGGCGGTTGAAGATGATGCGACCGATAGAGGTCTCGAAGCGTGCGGTCTTGTTACCGGTGACGTCGTAGTCGACAAACTCGTTCTTGCCGTTCTTGACGCGGAAGATACGGGTGCCGTCCTCGTTGATGACGTTGGCATCGGCAGCGGACACGCGGACCTGGATCTTAGCCTGCATGTCGACCTCGGAGCGGCAGTCATAGGCGTGCAGCGCATCGTCGAAGCTTGCGAACACGTGGTTCTCGCCCGGCAGACCGTCGCGGACCTGGGTGAGGTAGTACACACCGATGATCATGTCCTGCGAGGGGATGTTAACCGGCTTGCCGGATGCCGGCGAGCGCAGGTTGTTCGCAGAGAGCATAAGCACGCGAGCCTCGGCCTGAGCCTGGCTGGACAGCGGCACGTGGACAGACATCTGGTCGCCGTCGAAGTCGGCGTTGAAGGGCGAGCAGACCAGCGGGTGCAGGTGGATAGCCTTGCCCTCGACCAGAACCGGCTCAAAGGCCTGGATAGACAGACGGTGCAGGGTCGGTGCGCGGTTGAGCAGCACGACGCGGCCGTCGATGACCTCTTCGAGGATATCCCACACAAAGGTGGCACCGCGGTCGATAGCGCGCTTGGCGCCCTTGATGTTCTCGACCTTGCCAAGCTCGACCAGGCGCTTCATGACGAAGGGCTTGAAGAGCTCCAGCGCCATGGTCTTGGGCAGACCGCACTGGTGCAGCAGCAGCTTGGGGTCGGTAACGATAACCGAACGGCCGGAGTAGTCGACACGCTTACCCAGCAGGTTCTGGCGGAAACGACCCTGCTTGCCCTTGAGGGCCTCGGCGAGCGACTTGAGCGGGCGACCGCCACGGCCAGAGACCGGGCGACCACGACGGCCGTTGTCGAACAGGGCGTCCACGGACTCCTGGAGCATGCGCTTCTCGTTGTTCACGATGATCGCAGGGGCGTCCAGGTCGAGCAGGCGCTTGAGTCGGTTGTTACGGTTGATCACGCGACGGTACAGGTCGTTGAGGTCGGACGCGGCAAAGCGACCGCCGTCGAGCTGGACCATCGGGCGCAGATCGGGCGGAATGACCGGGATGACGTCCAGGATCATGTTCGCGGGGCTGTTGCCGCCCTTCAGGAAGGCGTCAACGACCTCGAGGCGCTTGACGGCCTTCTCGCGCTTCTGCTTCTGAGAATCCTCGTCAGCGATGATGGCCTTGAGCTTCTCGGCCTCGGAGGGGAGGTCGATGGCAGCGAGCAGGTCGCGGACGGCCTCGGCACCCATACCACCCTTGAAGTACATGGAGTAGTAACGGGTCATCTCGCGGAACAGCGGCTCATCGGAGATGAGGTCGCGCTCGGTGAGCTTCATGAAGGCGTTGAAGGCGTCCGTGCGGAGCTGCTTCTCGTCCTTGCACTCTTCCTCGATATCGACGATGCCAGAGGCGATCTCCTCGGGGGTCAGCGGCTCCTCGTCGGAGAACTCGTCAAAGTTCTCGGGGTCGCCCTGCTCCTTGAGGGACTCGATCTGGCGGGCGCACTCGGCATCGATCTCTTCCAGATCGGCGGCGAGCTCCTCGCGCAGGTCGTCGGCGTCGGCCTCGCGAGCCTCGTAGTCAACCTCGGTGATGATGTAGCTGGCAAAGTACAGAACCTTCTCGAGGTCCTTGGACTTGATGTCGAGCATACGGCTCATCGGGAAGCTCGTGGGGCTCTTGAAGTACCAGATGTGGGACACGGGAGCGGCGAGCTCGATGTGGCCCATGCGGTCGCGACGCACCTTGGCCGAGGTGACCTCGACGCCGCAGCGCTCGCAGACGATGCCCTTAAAGCGGATGCCCTTGTACTTGCCGCAGGAGCACTCCCAGTCCTTGGCGGGACCGAAGATCTTCTCGCAGAACAGGCCGTCCTTCTCGGGCTTGAGGGTACGGTAATTGATGGTCTCCGGCTTCTTGACCTCACCGTGCGACCAGGAACGGATCTGGTCGGCGGAGGCAAGGGAGATCTTTACCGAGTCAAAATCAGTAGCTTCGAAATCTGCCACAGTCAACTACTCCTTATCAGTGGTCGTGGCGGCGACAGCCTCGGGTGCCTCGGCGGTCTCGGCATCCTCGGCCTCGACGTCGGTGTCAACGCCGGCGAGCGCAGCCAGGTCGTCGAGAGCAGAGGTCTCCTCGGCGGTCACAGGGGCGGAGGCGTCCTCGTCGGCATCGTGCATGGGCTCGATGTCCAGCGCGAGGGAGCGGATCTCCTTGACGAGAACCTTGAAGGACTCGGGGATACCCGGGACAGGAACGTTCTCGCCCTTGACGATGGACTCGTAGGTCTTGACGCGGCCCACGGTATCGTCGGACTTGACGGTCAGGATCTCCTGCAGGACGTTGGAAGCGCCGTAAGCGTACAGTGCCCAAACTTCCATCTCGCCGAAGCGCTGGCCGCCGAACTGGGCCTTGCCGCCCAGAGGCTGCTGGGTAACCAGGCTGTAAGGGCCAGTCGAACGGGCGTGGATCTTGTCGTCGACCATGTGGCCGAGCTTGAGGATGTAGGACGTACCCACGGTAATGGGCTCGCGGAACTCCTCGCCGGTGCGGCCGTCGAACAGACGGGTCTTGCCGCGCTCGTCAAGCTGGGTGACGAACTCGGGGCGCATGTGATCGCCAAAGGCAGCGGTGGCCTTGTTGAGCATGTTCTTGTTGGCACGACGGATGACCTCGGCGATCTCGTCCTCCTTGGCGCCGTCGAAGACGGGCGTGGCGGTGAAGAACGGACCGGGGACGTACTTGTCGGAGTCGGCCTGCTCGGTATCCCAACCGCAGGCAGCAGCCCAGCCAAGGTGGCACTCGAGCAGCTGGCCGACGTTCATACGCGAAGGAACGCCCAGCGGGTTGAGGATAACGTCGATCGGGGTACCGTCAGCCATGTAGGGCATGTCCTCGACCGGCAGAACGTTACAGATAACACCCTTGTTGCCGTGGCGGCCGGCGATCTTATCACCCTGCTGGATCTTACGACGCTGGGCGACGTAGACGCGCACCTGCTCGTTGACGCCGGGGGCCAGGTCGTCGCCGTTCTCGCGGCTAAAGCGGACGACATCGATGACGCGGCCGTAAGCGCCGTGAGGCATCTTAAGGGAGGTATCGCGGACGTCGTGGGCCTTGGCACCGAAGATGGCGCGCAGCAGGCGCTCCTCGGCGGTCAGAGCGCTCTCGCCCTTAGGCGTGACCTTGCCGACCAGGATGTCGCCAGGGCCGACCTCGGCGCCGATGCGGATGATGCCGTCCTCGTCGAGGTTGGCAAGCATGTCCTCGGAGAGGTTCGGGATCTCGCGGGTGATCTCCTCGGGGCCGAGCTTGGTGTCGCGGGCGTCGATCTCGTGACGGGTGATGTTGATGGTCGTCAGCAGGTCCTCGGCCACCAGGCGCTCGGACACGACGATACCGTCCTCGTAGTTAAAGCCTTCCCACGGCATGTAGGCCACGGTGAGGTTCTGGCCCAGTGCGAGCTCGCCATGATCGGTCGAAGGACCGTCGGCCAGAGGCTCGCCCTGTTCAACGGTGTCACCGACGCGCACGAGCGGACGGTGGTTGATGCAGGTGGACTGGTTGGAGCGCTGGTACTTGGCCAGATGATACTCGTCCATGCCGCCGGCATGCTTGACGATAATCTTGGCGGCGTCGGCAAAGATAACCTCGCCGGCGTTCTTGGCCAGGGTGACCTCGCCGGAGTCCAGAGCGGCGCGACGCTCCATGCCGGTACCGACATAGGGAGCGGCGGGGTGAACCAGCGGCACGGCCTGACGCTGCATGTTAGCGCCCATCAGCGTACGCTTGGCGTCGTCGTGCTCAAGGAACGGGATCAGCGTGGCTGCGACGGAGAGCATCTGACGCGGCGAGACGTCCATGTAGTCGACGTCCTCGACGGGCACGTCGGCGGGAGCGCCGAAGGAACCGTCGAAGTCGCGGGTACGGGCGATCACGGTGTGCGGGCGGACAAGCTTGCCCTCGGCATCGGTCGTGATGAACTCGTTGGTCTTGGGATCGAGCGGCGTGTTGGCCGGCGCGATGACGTGCTTCTCTTCCTCGTCAGCGGTCATCCAGTCGATCTGATCGGTGGCAACGCCGTTCTCGACACGACGGAACGGGGCCTCGATGAAGCCGTACTCGTTGACGCGGGCGTAGAGGGCGAGCGAGCCGATCAGGCCGATGTTGGGGCCTTCGGGAGTCTCGATCGGGCACATGCGGCTGTAGTGCGAATTGTGAACGTCGCGGACGGCCGTCGGCACGTTGGTGCGGCGGCTGGAGCCGGACTTGTGGCCGGCAAGACCACCAGGGCCGAGTGCGGACAGACGGCGCTTATGGGTCAGACCGGTCAGGGGGTTCGCCTGGTCCATGAACTGCGAGAGCTGCGAGGAACCGAAGAACTCCTTGATGGAGGCCACGATCGGGCGGATGTTGATGAGCGACTGCGGGGTGATCTCGTCGATGTCCTGGGAGCTCATGCGCTCACGGACGACGCGCTCCATACGGCTCATACCGATACGGAACTGGTTGGCGACGAGCTCGCCGACGGTACGGATGCGGCGGTTGCCGAAGTGGTCGATGTCGTCGACCTTGAAACCCTGCTCGCCGGCAGCGAGGGACAGCAGGTAGCGCAGCGTCGCAACGATATCCTCGTCGGTGAGCACCGTGACCTCTTCCTCGGTGGTGAGGTTGAGCTTCTTGTTGACCTTGTAACGACCGACGCGGGCCAGATCGTAGCGCTGCGGGTTAAAGAGCAGGCCCTCGAGCAAACTGCGGGAAGCGTCCACGGTGGGAGGCTCGCCCGGGCGCAGGCGACGGTAGATCTCGATGAGGGCGTCCTCGCGAGTGAGAGCGGTGTCGCGCTCCAGGGTGCGCTTGATCACATCGGAGTTGCCGAGCAGCTCGATGATGTCGTCGTTGGTGACGGCGATGCCAAGGGCGCGCAGGAACATCGTGGCGCTCTGCTTGCGCTTACGGTCGATGGAGACCATGAGCTGGTCGCGCTTGTCGACCTCGAACTCAAGCCAGGCACCGCGGGACGGGATGATCTGGGCCTTGTAGATCTGCTTGCCCGAATCCATCTCGGAGCTGTAGTACACGCCCGGGGAGCGGACGAGCTGCGAGACGACGATACGCTCGGTACCGTTGATGATGAAGGTGCCCTGATCGGTCATCATGGGGAAGTCGCCCATGAAGACGAGCTGCTCCTTGATCTCGCCGGTCTCCTTGTTGGTGAGACGGACGTCGGTCAGAAGCGGAGCCTGATAGGTCATATCCTTCTCGCGGCACTCCTCGACGGTGTGCGCGGGGTCGCCGAACTGATGCTCGCCGAAGGTAACCTCGAGAACATGGTTCTGGCTCTGGATGGGGCTGGATTCCTTGAACGCCTCACGAAGGCCCTCGTCCTTAAAACGCTCAAAGGATTCCCTTTGAACAGAGATAAGGTTGGGGAGCTCCATGGCCTCCGGGATTTTCCCGAAGCTGACGCGCTTGCGCTCAGTGGCAGTGTATGCGTAGGTCACCAGGTTTTTCCTCCTTCACGGAAATGCTCGGTGGGTTGGCGAGGCATAGCTTCGCCAGTTATCGCAACCTAATAGTTTATCAGGTACCGACCGTTGGGCAAGAAAAGCCTTGACGCGATTGAGTTTTTGGAGTAGCAAAGATTTTCGACGGAAAACACGCAGGTAGATGTATGTGTATCGAACATCTGTTCATATATTTTCTGTGAACAGAGAGCCGGCAATCGCAGCTCTTATAAAAAAACGGGCGCGAACCGAGGTCCACGCCCGTAAATGTCGGTGCCCGAAGGCTTACTTGCGCATCAATCCGCCGCGCTCGTCGATGGCGTCCCAGAAGGCATCGGCAAAGCGGGGGTCGTTTGCAGCCATGAGGGCGTTAGTGGCCATCCAACCAGAGGGAGTGCCAGTGTCGTAGCCCGACAGCGGGTCGATGACAACGGCGTACATGGCCTCGCGATCAAGCGAGCGTGCCATGGCGTCGGTCAGCTGGATCTCGCCGCCCTTACCGGCCTGCTGATCGGCCAGCAGGTCCATGACCAGCGGGCTCAGCAGGTAGCGACCGACGATGTACAGGTTGGACGGAGCAGCCTCGGGAGCGGGCTTCTCAACCAGACCGCCGATACGCCAGACAGCGCCCGGCTCTGCATCGGCAACGTCCTCGGCACCCTCGAGCGAACCGACGCGCTCACCGGCGATAACGCCGTAGCGGCTGACTTCCTCGGGCGAGCAAGCAGCGACGGCGATAACCGAAGCGCCACCGTGCTCCTTGGAAACGGCGAGCATCTTGTCGCAGATGTCGCGATTAGGCACGACGTAGTCGCCCAGAAGAACCAGGAAGTTCTCCCCTGCTACGGCGTCGGCAGCAGAGCGGATAGCATGGCCGAGGCCCTTGGGCTCGTACTGATAACGGAAGTCGACCGGCATACCGCCAGCGTGGGCGACGGCATCGGCATAGGCGTTCTTGCCGCGCTCGCGCAGCAGGTTCTCGAGCGAGCGATCGGGCTGGAAGTAGTTCAGTAGCTCGGGCTTACCGGGAGAAGTAACGATGATGGCGTCGTCGACTTCCTCGGGGTCGAGCGCCTCCTCGACGACGTACTGAATGACGGGCTTGTCGAGCACCGGCAGCATCTCTTTGGGCGTGCACTTGGTGCCAGGCAGAAAACGCGTGCCAAGACCGGCGGCGGGGATGATGGCCTTCATGTTATTCAAAGATCCTTTCGCAGGCGCAAAAGCGCCCCATGCGTGCGGCACACAGCCGCAGACCAAATTGCGATACCCAAGCATCTTACCGCTGGAACTATATGTCGCTACAAGGCAGGGACAATTCTTCAGCAGGTCAACGCAAATTATTGCTCGAATGGTGCAATTTTATTGCCCAACGGCAGGACACCCGATACGACGCAAATCACAGAACATGGCAGTTTGAGCAACCGATACCGAGGGACCTAAAAACAAAAAAAGACGGGGCTCGCAATGCGAACCCCGTCTGCAAAGGAATCTGGCGAGAAAGCCTGATTACTTGAGGGTGACAGCAGCGCCAGCAGCCTCGAGCTTCTCCTTGGCAGCCTCGGCGTCCTCCTTCTTGGCACCCTCGAGAACAGCCTTGGGAGCGCCCTCGACGACCTCCTTGGCCTCCTTCAGGCCAAGGTTGGTGAGCTCACGGACGGCCTTGATGACCTGGATCTTGTTGTCGCCGAAGCCCTCGAGCACGACGTCAAACTCGGTCTTCTCCTCGGCCTCAGCAGCGCCAGCAGCGGGAGCGGCGACAACAGCGGCAGGAGCAGCGGCGGAAACGCCGAAGGTGTCCTCGATAGCCTTAACGAGCTCGGAAGCCTCGAGAAGGGTCATTTCCTTAAGAGCATCGATGATCTCATCGGTGGTAAGCTTAGCCATTTCTAAGTCCTTTCGGTTTCCGTGTCTGTGCACGGAGATCAGTTAAAACACGGCGCGAATGCGCCAGGGGTGCGGCGTTGCCGCCGCGGGTGAAAACAGCGACTAGGCTGCCTTCTGCTCGGAGACCTGCTGGATCGAACGAGCGAGACCAGAGGAAACGCCGTTGACGCAGACAGCGATGTCGCGAGCGAAACCGGAGATGAGACCGGCGATCTGGCCGAGAAGCTGATCCTTGGTGGGCAGCTCGGCGATAGCCTTAACATCATCAGCGGAAACGGCCTTGCCGTCGGAGATACCGCCCTTGATCTCAAGGACGCCCTTGGACTTAGCAGAGAAGTCCTTAAGGGCCTTAGCGGCCTCGACCGGCTCGGACTCGTAGAACACATAAGCGACGGGGCCGGCGAGGATCTCGTCGAGCTCGGGCTGCTTCTGGTTCTTGAGAGCGATCTTGACCAGGTTGTTCTTGTAGACCTTCATCTCGGCGCCGCACTCGCGAAGCTGATGACGCAGCTCCTGAGCCTGCTTAACCGTCAGACCGTTGTAGTTGACGACGAACAGACCGGCGTTCTCGGCGATACGGGACTCGATCTCTGCAACCTTGTCGATTTTGTACTGCTGGGGCATGAATTACACCTCCTCGAATTCTTTCCGGGCACGGTCCGCCACAAGGACGTGACGGGGGCATGTCCAAAAAGAAAGCCCCCGCGCTGCATGAGCGACGGGGGCGAGAAGACATATCTACTCGACCACCTCGGCTGGCGGGAAGTCCCATTAAGCTCGCGGGCGATGCCCGTTTGCACCGGCTGTCTCTGGCAGCGGATTCGTGCGTGAACCGTAAGTATTATGGCGGGGACCCCGGCGTCGGTCAACGGGCGCGAGGATTCGTACACAAACGCTGCATACGCTCCGGTCCGAGGGGCCGGGTTGAGATTTTCGCTCGGTCAAGTCCTGGCTCGCACGAAGAGCACATTAAGTGCTCTTCGGCTCGTGCGGAATCTACGAAAATCTCAACCCGGCCCCTCGGACCGGAGCTGCGGTAACTTTGCTGCGAATCCTCGTGTCCGTTGAGCGACGTGCCCCACGCATAACCCTTATGTCGGTGGGCTGATGGTTTGGATCTCGTTGGGCTACAAGGTTGAAACGAAGGTGGACAGGCGATTTAGGCCTTCGTCCAGGTCTTTATCGGAAACGCAGTAGCTTAGGCGGATGTGGCCTTCGGTGCCGAAGCAGTCGCCCGGGACTAGGGCTACGTTTGCCTCTTTGATGGCTTTGATGCAGAAGTCTTCGCTTGTTAGGTCGAACTGCTTAATGCTGGGGAAGGCGTAGAAGGCTCCTGCGGGCTCTACTGCATCGAGGCCCATAGCGTTTAAGGCTGCGAGCACGCGTTTGCGGCGGGCTCGGTAGACTTTGAGCATGGGGGTTGGGTCGACGGTGAGGGCTCGGACTGCGGCGTCCATTTCGAATGAGACGGCACTCGATACTAAGTATTGGTGAGCCTTGGCAATCTCGGCGATGACGGGGGCTGCGGCTGCGAGCCAACCCAGGCGCCAGCCGGTCATGGCCCAGGGCTTGGAGAAGCTCTCGATGACGACCGTCTGCTCGCGTAGCTCCGGGTGGCGTTGGGCAAAGCGCTCGTAGCCGTCCACATAGACGAGGCGGTTGTATACGTCGTCGCAGACCACGTAGATGCCCGCCTGCTCCGCTACGCGCGCCACGGCGTCGAGCGATGCCGCGTTGAGAATGCAACCCGTGGGATTGTTGGGCGTGCAGATGACGATGGCCTTGGTCGCCGGGGTCACACAGGCGCGAAGCGCATCCTCGTCAATCTGAAATTGCGCAGGCTCCGTATCCAAAAAGACCGCTTTGGCGTGATTGGCTACGACGATGCTCTCGTACAGGCCAAAGGCCGGCGTGGGGATAATGACCTCGTCGCCGGGGTTGAGCATGGCCATGAATGTTGCCGACAGGGCCTCGGTCGCGCCGTCGGTCAGGATGACCTCGTCGGCCGAAAACGTAAGGCCCGCGTCCCCCATGTAGGCAGACAGTGCCTCGCGCAGGACAGGGCGACCGTTGTTGGGCGGATAGTGTGTGTCGCCGCGGCCCAGTGCGGCGGTCACCTCGGCGCTAATCACATCGGGCGTGGGAAAATCAGGCTCGCCGAGCGCAAGCGCGATGCATCCCGGATGCTGAGCGGCGAGCGCGTTGATTCGGCGGATACCGGAGGGCTTGAGCGTGGCAAGCGAGGTATTCATGGGCAGGCGCATGGCGTTCCTTTCGTAAGGGTTGCACTAGGATAGCGCGGCGAGGCGCCACCAGACGGTGTAACCTAAACGGAAACCAACCGGAAAGGAGGCGGCATGGAGACGATCGCGCGCGGCGATAAGCCCAAGACGTTGCAAACCATTGCGTATATCAGCATTCCCGAGAGCGCCGATCTTGAGTTTTTGCTCTGGGACCTGCAGGATGCCATCGCCGCCTATGCACAGCTTTCCGGCACTGTACTCCCCCGACCGGTCGACTTGAAGGCGGATGATGACGATGCTGCCGCCGATGGCCTCGTGCTCGCCGTTGATGATGCATTTGATGACGGGGCGATGATCACTGTCGAGCAGATGCTCGATCGCCTTGGGAATGCAGAGACACGCGTCTATGTCGTCGTGCAGGTTGCCCACAGAAGCACCGAGGGGGCGCACATGCCCGTCAAGCGCCTGCGGGAAGCTTGCGAGCTCCGTAAACTAACGTGGTGTGGCGGCGTTGCCATCTGCGCCGGCAGCGGCATCGCAGCGCTTCGCCACTCCCCGCGCATGGGCCTCTTGCGCCGACCGTTTTCCGAAGCCATGGACAAGCTCGTGGGTGCGGTGCGTATGGGTTGCTCGGTTGAGCATGCGCAGCGACTCGGCGGCGGCAGTGCCGAGGACATCGACACCAATGGCATGGTTTGCGCCGAGCCAGCCGTGCCCGCGCCGATCTGGCGAGGCGTTCTGAAACACCTCGGCGCCCGCACTCAATCAATAATCTAAATTAATAAGCTGCCCAGTCAACGGCTTCACTCCAACGCTCGACAAGCCGCTCCAAACGCCACGCCGCGTTGGCAGGACTCGTCGACGGCAGCACGATGGCAGGTAGCCCCGTCCGCTCTTGTAGATAGCGTTTGTAGAGCCGCCCGGCCGCGCCGCCGTTGCAGATAACGACCTCAATCGGCGTGACATCGGTAATGCGCTCGATATGTGCCGGCACAACGTTGCGAATGCTCGCGTCGCTCGAGCCCTTAATGTCGCAACTCTCGATCACATCCCACAGGGCCACGCCGCCGTTCAGCAGCATGGATCGCTTGGCAGCAATGGAGGCATCGAGCGTCGCGGGCTCACCGCTTGCCAAAGGATCGCCCTCGTTGGGTGGCACAGGCGCACCGAGGCACGCGGCCATCACGCGCCAAAAGCGGTTCTGGGGGTTGCCGTAATAAAAATCATTGGTACGCGAAAGCACTGAGGGAAACGACCCCAACACCAAGATGCGCGAGTGCTGGTCGAACACGGGCTCGAACCCGTGCTCAATATGTTGATAGCCCTCGTCAGGCGTTGCCATGACCTAGGCCCTCGACAGATAGCGCACCTCGTAGGGCGCAAGCTCAAGAGTACCCGTCAGCTCAACCGTGGGCGCGCCGTCGGCAAGCAGGTCAACAAAGGACCCGTTGAGCTCGCCAGCGCCAAAGGTGTAAGGCTCGTCCACGGCATTCACCGCCACGAGTACCGTCGCGCCGTCGCAGGCGCGCTCGAACAGCAGCTGCTTGTTCTGGATCACCACGTTGCGATAGGCACCGTAGTTGAGAGCACGGGCCGCCGCGTCGTCGGCCGAGCGAAGGTGCGTGAGCTGCGTGACGAACGCCGTCAGCTCGTTGGGCGCAGGCTCATCGAGCGCAGGTCGCAGCGCCCAGTCACCATCGGGGCCGCCCTTTTCGCCGGCAATCCCCCACTCGCTGCCATAGTAGACACACGGAATGCCCGGCATGCCAAAGAGCATGCCATAGGCGGGACGCAGGCACGACTTGTCGGTGAGGATGCTCGCCAGGCGCGGCACGTCGTGGTTGTCGACAAACGACAGCAGGTGTTTGCCGCGGTAGATGCACCACGGATCGCCGCCAAACTGGCGATGCAGCGAATGCGCGATCTCGAACATGTTGACCGAGTTAAAGCTGGAGTACAGGCCCTTGTAGCACTCGTAGTTGGTGCAGGAGTCGAGCATCTCGTCGTTGACGATCTGGTTGTAGTCGCCGTGGAGCGTCTCGCCGATCAGCACAAAGTCGGGCTTGAGCTCACGGGTAAAGGAGTGTAGCCGGCGCATGAAGTCGCGATCGAGCATATAGGCGACGTCCAGGCGCAGGCCGTCAACGCCAAAGACTTCGGCCCAGCGGCGCACGGACTCAAGCAGGTAATCGACCACGGCGGGGTTTTGCAGGTTGAGCTTCACAAGCTCAAAATGGCCCTCCCAGCCCTCGTACCAAAAGCCGTCGCCGTAGCACGAGTCGCCGTCAAAGCTGATGTGGAACCAATCCTTGTAGGGCGAGTCCCACTTGCGCTCCTGCACATCGCGGAAGGCCCAAAAGCCACGGCCCACATGGTTAAAGACCGCATCGAGCACCACGCGGATGCCGTGGGCGTGCAGCGTCTCGCATACGGCGGCAAAATCGGCATCCCCACCCAGGCGACGGTCGATATGGCGCAGGCTGCGTGTATCGTAGCCGTGGCTATCAGATTCGAGCGGCGGGTTGATGAGCACAGCGCCAACGCCGAGTTCCTGCAGGCAGTCGGCCCATTGGGCGATCTTCATGATGGGCGCATCGGGGTTGGGCGCGGCGTTGGCAGCCTGGGCGAGCTCATCCTCGGCAACGGGGGCGGCGTTTTCGCGCGGAGCTCCGCAAAAGCCCAGCGGATAGATCTGATAGAACGTCGTCTCGTATGCCCACATAGCAACCTCCCGGTAAGCTCAACACAACGACATCCATTGTATGCCCGGCTTGTATCCTCTTCCCCAAAATAAGTTGCGGTGGAATAGTTCCTGTTTGAGCCTTCAGAGGCCTTAAACAGGAACTATTCCACCGCAACTGATGAGGGAACGTGATTAGGCGACAGGCTTTGCGCGGCGTATGGCCGGGAACAGCACCGTGATGGCGAGGATGACGCCCACGACGGTAATCGCCCCGCCCGCGAAGCCAATCCAAGCGATACCGGGACCCGAAACCACGGCGCCGCCGATTGCGGTGCCCGTGCCGATACCGAGGTTAAACAGGCCCGAGAAGATCGACATGGCGACGGCCGACGAGTCTGCCGGCGTGTACTTGATGAGCTCGGCCTGAAACGCCACGTTAAAGGCCGTGGAGCAGCAGCCCCATAGCGCGCAGACGGCAAGCACTGCTACGAGCGACGATGCGACCGGACCCATGAGCAGCAGAGCCACCGGCACGCCGGAGAGCGTGATAGCCAAGAACGGGAAGCGATGCCCATCGAACAGGCGGCCAAACAGCCAGCTTCCGAGCAGACCGGAGCAGCCAAACGCCGTCAGCGTCATGGTAATAGCGCTTGCGTCGACGTGCGCGACCTGTGCCAGGAACGGCTCGATATAGCTGTAACCCGCATAATAGCCGGTCGCCATAAAGACCGTGACCGCATAAAGCGCGATGAGGAACGGGTTCTTGAGCAGCTCGGGCAGCTGTTTGAGCGTAAAGCGCTCGCCCACCGGCATGGCCGGGAACACCGCGGCCTGGTAGACGACCGCAACAGCCGAGAGGGCCCCGACCACGGCGAATGTCATGCGCCAGCCCACGGCCAGCCCGATGGCGCGGCCGATCGGCAGGCCAAAGATCTGCGCGATGGACGAGCCCGTGGCGATCATGCTAATGGCGAGCGCCCCGTGGCGACTGTCGACCAGGCGCGAGGCCATAATCGAGGCGACCGACCAGAACACGGCATGTGCGCAAGCGACCACCAGGCGCGCACAGACCAGGATGGGATATGTCGGTGCCACAGCGGACAGGAACTGACCCAGAGAAAACACGGCGAGCACGCCGAGCAGCATACGCTTGAACTCAAAGCGCGAGGCAAACACCATGAGTGGCAGCGACAGCAGCATGACGCCCCAAGCATAGACCGAGATCATGATGCCTGCCTGGGCCTCGGTGAGCGAGAACGACGCGGCGATATCAGTCAGAAGGCCGATGGGCATGAACTCCGACGTGTTGAACACGAACGCACAGCAGGCGAGCCCGATAAGCGGGAGCCACTGCTTGAGCGAGATGCCATCTTGTCTTGCCTGAGTCATGTAGGAACCCTCTCCGATTGTCTTGAGCGATGGGCGATTATATAGCAACGGCCCCGCATCCGTCAGCAACAGATGCGGGGCCGCAATCAACTCAATACACAGAGGTTGCGCCATCAATAAATAACTAAGCCAGCCCCAGCAATATGCCCGCCGAATGCACGACAAACGCCACGATCCAGGCGACCGTCACCTGAAACGCGAATACGGCCACGGCATAGCGCGCGCCCAGCTCGCTCTTGACGGCACCGATGGACGCCACGCAGGGCGGGTACAGCAGCGTAAAGACCAGGAACACGTAAGCGGTAAACGGCGAAAACATGGTTGACAGCACCGCGGGCGACGTTGCGCCCAAAAGCACCGTGAGGGTCGAAATGACGCTCTCCTTGGCGATAAGTCCGGTGACGAGCGCCGTCGAGGCGCGCCAGTCGCCGAAGCCGAGCGGGGCCAACACCGGCGCGATGATGCTACCCAGACCGGCAAGCAGACTCTGCGACTGATCGGCGACCACATTAAAGCGGATGTCGAACGTCTGCAGGAACCAGATGACCACCGTAGCGGCAAAGATAATGGTAAAGGCCTTGGTAATAAAGTCCTTGGCCTTATCCCATGCCAGCATCACCGTCGTCTTGACGCTTGGCAGGCGATAGTTGGGAAGCTCCATGATAAACGGCACCGGGTCGCCCTTAAATGCCGTGCGGTTGAGCACCAGGGCGGCAATGCAGCCGACCACGATACCAATCAGATAGAGCGAGACCATGGCGGGAACTGTCGCCTGCGGGAAGAATGCCCCGCACAGCAGACCGTAGACCGGCAACTTGGCCGAACAGCTCATGAACGGCGTGAGCATGACCGTCATCTTGCGGTCGTGCTCGGATGGGAGCGTACGGGTCGACATGATAGCCGGCACGGTGCAGCCAAAACCGACGAGCATAGGCACGAAGCTGCGGCCCGACAGGCCAAAGCGTCGCAGTACTTTATCCATGACAAAGGCCACGCGTGCCATGTATCCGGAGTCTTCCAGAATGGAAAGGAACAAAAAGAGCACGACGATAATCGGCAGGAAGGTCAGCACGCTGCCCACGCCCGTAAGCACGCCGTCGACAGCCAGCGAGCGCACTACGTCGTTGGTGCCGAACGCCTTGAGGCCCGCATCGGCCGAGGTAATGATGGCAGCGATGCCGTCCTCCATGAGTCCCTGCAACGCCGCGCCGATCACGCCAAACGTCAGCCAAAAGACGAGGCCCATGATCACCAGAAACGCCGGAATGGCTGTGTAGCGACCCGTCAGGATGCGGTCGATCTTGACGGAGCGCACGTGCTCGCGGCTCTCGTGCGGCTTGACGACGCAACGCCCGCACACGTCGCCGATAAAGCTAAAACGCATATCGGCCAGTGCGGACAGGCGGTCGGTGCCGGCCTCGCCCTCCATCTGGGTAATGATGTGCTCGATGGCGTCGAGCTCGTTGCGATCCAGGTGAAGCGCCTCGGTTACCAGCTCGTCGCCCTCAACCAGCTTGGTCGCCGCAAAACGCACCGGAATGTGCGCCGTCACGGCATGGTCCTCGATCAGGTTGGCAATGCCGTGGATGCAGCGATGCAGCGCACCGCCGTCCGAGCCATCGGGCGCACAGAAGTCCAGGCGACCGGGGCGCTCGCGGAACCGTGCCACGTGCAAGGCATGATCCCCCAGCTCGCCGATACCCTCGTTGCGGGCAGCGCTAATGGGGACAACAGGCACGCCCAACAGGCTCTCGAGCAGGTTGACGTCCACGGCGCCGCCGTTGGCCGTCACCTCGTCCATCATGTTGAGCGCGATGACCATGGGGCGGTCGAGCTCCATAAGCTGCAGCGTCAGGTACAGGTTGCGTTCGATATTAGTAGCGTCGATGATGTCGATGATGGCGTCGGGGTTTTCGTCCAGGATAAATTGGCGACTGACGATCTCTTCGCCCGTGTACGGAGACAGCGAATAGATGCCGGGCAGGTCGGTAACGCTTGCCTCGGGATGGTTACGGATGGTGCCGTCCTTGCGGTCGACCGTCACGCCGGGAAAGTTACCGACGTGCTGGTTGGAGCCCGTAAGCTGGTTGAACAGCGTGGTCTTACCGCAGTTTTGGTTGCCGGCGAGGGCAAAATGCAGCGGTGCGCCCTCGGGCACGGCCGTCTTGGCAGCACGAGGCGAATACGTCCCTTCGCCCAGGGCCGGGTGATCCGTCGTGCCGATTGCGGCGTTAACGCGCGGGCCGGTATCGGTGTCGTGCACATCCACGAGCTCAATGCGTGCGGCATCGTCCTTGCGCAGCGTCAACTCGTAGCCGCGCAGGCGAATCTCGAGCGGATCGCCCATGGGGGCATACTTCATCATGGTAACTTCGGTGCCCGGCGTTAGGCCCATGTCCAAAATATGCTGTCGGAGTGCCTGATCGTCCGATGCCACCGATGCGACAACGGCGTCCTTTCCAATCTCGAGTGTATCGAGCTTCACGCGCTCATCCTTTCGTTAGACGCGGTTAACCGTTTACCGGGGCTAACCAACTCGTAACGACAAATGATAGCGCTCTGAACTATTATATAAAGTCAAATACCGATGTTTACCTGCGCAAACTTTATGCGGTGCGCCCCGAAAGCTCTTTGCGCATACCGCTCAGCGAGATCGAAATGGAACCCGACCGCGCGGTAGCAGTGAGTCGATCACCCTCAACCGACCCCGTGCATGTAAAGGGCGCCTTGCCCATCAAGACGTGGGAGATAGTACCCGAGAGCTCAAAGAAATCGCACTCAGCGCGGGCACCCGAGAGAGCGATATTGAGACCCCTGACATTTAGTACTGCCCTGAGCGCGCCGTTCACCCCATGTGAAAACGTCACCTCGCCGCGCTTGCTCCCCACCGGCGTCTGGGCCAAAACCACATACGTACCCTCAAGCATGGCTCCTCCTCTAAGCAGACTTTTTGAAACGGGCAAGTAGTCTACTTTTACATATGGCGTTCCAGGAAGCGGAAGGCCAGGCGGATCCAGGGACGGACGGAAACCTGCTTGTCCTCGTTGTCGACCGCGGTATTGGCGTTGCCGAGCGAAAGGCCGTGGCCACCCTGGTCAAAGACGTGCATCTCGCATGCAACACCCTCCTCGGCCATGCGCTGCGCAAACGGGTAGACCTGCGCGACCGGCGCCGTCTTGTCGTCCGAAACGCCCCACACAAAGGTCGGGGGCATCTGGCGCGAAACGTGCGTGGTAGGGCAAATGTCGGCCAGGTGCTCATCGGTCGCCTCGCCGCCCGTCACCATCGACAGATAGTCGTTGAGCAAATCGCGCCCTGTCTTGCCACCCGTCTTGGGCACGCGCAGGTCGATGCGCGGGTCACGCGTCTGCATATCGCGCACATAGGCAAGGTCGAGCAACGGATAGCCCAGCACCACGGCGTCGGGACGAATATCCTCCGGACGAGCCCCGGCAAGGCCCGCGAAAGGTCCGGTCTTCCACTGCGTTGCCAACGAGGCGCAGATCATGCCGCCCGCCGAGAAACCCACGATGCACACGCGCTTGGGATCGACATGCCACTCGTCGGCATTCGCACGCACCGTGGCGACCATCTTGGCAAGATCTGCCTGCGGGTGCGGAAAACTTACGTCACCCGTGCCGCTCGTCACATAGTTGAGCACAAAGGCCTGGTAACCGTGATCCAAAAACGCAAACGCCACCGGGTCCTGCTCGTGCGGAGCGATATGCGTAAACCCGCCTCCGCCGCAGATGATCACCGCGGGGCGGCGGCCATTGGGCTTGTCGGGCAGCGGCTCGGCACCCAGATACGTAAACGTCGCCGGATAATCCTCGGTCGGCTCCTCGCCCCACAGCGCATGGTTCTCAATAATCATAGGTGCTCCCTCCGTGCGATTCGTGCGCACTCGTTTTTCGCACCTTAGCGTACCCCACTTGAGCCCGCGGCGCAGAAACACCCCCGCAATAAGTTGGCCTTCAACTGATATATCACAAAATCGCTGTTCAGAGGTATCGTTGGACAGCGTAAAATAGGAGCGCTGACCGTGCTGGGAAACACGTACGAAACGTTTCCGGCAAACCACACGCGTGCAACATGCGCGCCTGATACGTTGGAGGCATCTATGGGTCTGCTCGATTCGCTCAAGTCCACGTTCACTTCGTCGGGCGAGGCGTCCGTTCCGCCCGCAGCAAGCTTCGCCACCCGCGAAGGCGTCATCTACGCTCCTGTCAACGGCGTGCTCGTCAATCTGAGTGAGGTTCCCGACGAGACCATCGCCTCGGGCATGCTCGGCCAGGGCTACGGCATCGAGCCCATTACCGGCACCATTTACGCCCCCGCTAACGGCCGTATCGGCGCCACCACCGTCACCAACCACTCCATCGGCATGATCACCGAGGACGGTCTTCGCGTGTTCATCCATGTTGGCCTGGGCACCGTGGAAATGAACGGCAAGGGTTTTGCCCGCTTTGTCGAGATGGGCGACACGGTCAAGGCCGGCCAGCCGCTCATCAGCTTCGACCGCGACGCTATCAAGGCCGCCGGTCACGAGGACATCGTGACCGTCATCATCTCTGAGCTCGACCGCCTCAAGAGCATCGACCACGTCGGCGAGTCCGGAACGCTTATCGCCGGCAATCCGCTCGTCAAGCTTGGCGATCCGCTGCTGGTTGCCAAGACCAAGTAGCTAGGCCCCGCGCCACACAGCCAAAAGGCACCTCGTCAAGCGCCCGCGACCATTTGGCCGCGGGCGCTTTTCGTTTGAAAAACCATCCCGCCAATGCCTTATCTGTATAGCCCAAATGAGCCGAGCTGCTAGAATATCGAACTGTATGGATAACTATCATTCAACCGTTATGGGAGGATACGTGAACCGCACCAAAATCGCGCAGCTCTATGCCGATGCCGAGTCGCTCGGCGGCCAGACCGTCACCGTCGCCGGCTGGGTTAAGTCCATCCGCGACATGAAGAACTTTGGCTTTGTCACGCTCAACGACGGCAGCTGCTTCCGCGACCTGCAGGTCGTCATGAACCGCGAGGCACTCGACAACTACGACGAGATCGCCCATCAAAACGTCTCGGCCGCACTCATTTGCACCGGCACCGTCAAGCTGACCCCCGATGCGCCCCAGCCTTTCGAGCTTTCTGCCACCTCCATTGAGGTCGAGGGCGTCAGCGCCCCGGATTACCCGCTGCAGAAGAAGCGCGCAACCGTCGAGTTCCTGCGCACCCAACAGCACCTGCGCCCGCGCACCAACCTGTTCCGCGCCGTGTTCCGCATCCGTTCTGTCGCGGCTGCCGCCATCCACCGCTTCTTCCAGGAGCAGGGCTTTGTCTACGTCAACACCCCTATCATCACCACGAGTGATTGCGAGGGCGCCGGCGAGATGTTCCGCGTGACCACGCTCGACCCCAAAAATCCGCCCCTCACCGAATCCGGCGAGGTTGACTGGAGCCAGGACTTCTTTGGAAAGCACGCGAGCCTTACCGTATCCGGCCAGCTCAACGCCGAGAACTTCGCCATGGCCTTTGGCGACGTGTACACCTTTGGCCCCACCTTCCGCGCCGAAAACTCCAACACCACGCGCCACGCCGCCGAGTTTTGGATGATCGAGCCCGAGATGGCCTTTGCCGACCTGAACGACTACATGGATAACGCCGAGGCCATGCTCAAGTACGTCCTTAAGGACGTTATGGCCACCTGCCCCGACGAGCTCAATATGCTCAACAAGTTTGTGGACAAGGGCCTGATCGAGCGCCTGGACCATGTGGCAAACTCCGACTTTGCCCGCGTTACCTACACCGAGGCTGTCGAAATCCTGGAGCAGGCAGTCGCTGCTGGCCACCAGTTTGATTACCCCGTCAGCTGGGGCATCGACCTGCAGACCGAGCACGAGCGTTTCCTGACCGAGGAGCACTTTAAGCGACCGACCTTCGTAACCGACTACCCGGCCGAGATCAAGGCGTTCTACATGCGCATGAACGAGGACGGCAAGACCGTCGCCGCCGCCGACTGCCTGGTTCCCGGTATCGGCGAGATTATCGGCGGCTCCCAGCGCGAGGAGCGCCTGGATCTGCTCGAGGCCCGCATCAAGGACCTGGGCATGAATCCCGAGCAGTACAAGTACTACCTTGACCTGCGCCGCTACGGTTCCTGCAAGCACGCCGGCTACGGCTTGGGCTTCGAGCGCTTGGTGATGTATCTGACCGGCGTGGGCAACATCCGCGACGTCCTGCCGCACCCGCGCACCGTGGGCAACGCCGACTTCTAATCGCCACAGCGCCACCAAACGCGTTCCAGCGCATCACGCCAGCGCCTCTCGGCAAGCCGAGGGGCGCTTTTTTCAACAGCATCCGTCAAGCTTTTGGCAAGATTTTGGTCAGCTGAGCAGGGCTGTTGAAAACTCGACCCGCCGCTTGCCGACGACTACCGACCGCCCGGAGCGTCCTGCACCCCTGGGAAAGCCCCGCGCCCTAGGCTCCATACCGTCGCCACCCAAAACGGAAAGGACGTGGATGCCATGACCGAAACCGCTGTTGAAACTTACGAGACCACGACGAGGGGCGCCGCCTCGATGGCAGCCTATCGCGCCGTTCGCATCCTGCAACTATTAAGCGAAAACACCGGCGAGGACAAGGCCATGCTTTCCGATGAGTTGATCCGGCGTCTCGCCCATCCCGACGACCCCGCCCGCATGCCCATCTCGGCGGCGCGGCGCAGCATCTACACCGCCATCTCCGCACTTCGCCATGCCGGATACGAAATTGAATACAAGCGCGGCGTGGGGTATCGGCTCTTGACCCGTCCGCTCACCGACGAAGAGATCATCCGGCTCCACGGCATGGTCATGCGCAACCGCTCTACGCCCATCGCCATTCGAAAAAGCATGGCGCAGCACCTGGTCGCCATGGCGAGTGCCGACGTTCGCGGCTACCTCGATGCACCCGAGCCTGCTCCAAGCGCAGGCGACAAATCCACCAAGGCCACATGCACGCCCGTCAAGCGCATCGATGCCTGCGAGCTCATCGAGCAGGCCATCGACCACGGAACCACGGTGAGTTTTGATATTTCGAGTGTCACGGCACGCGGAGAGGTCGAAGTGGCACGGATGACACTCCGGCCCTTTGCCATCAAACAACGAGACGGCATCTCGTATTTGCTGGGAACGGTCTATGACGCGCGAGGCGCCGATGACACGTTGCGTACCGTAGAGATCGGCCGAATGAGAAACGTCACCACACGTCTCCTCGACGGCAAGAAGCTCTTCGCCGCCCTGGACGAGGACGATGCCTCCTCCGCCGCATAAGACCCTCCGCCGCCCATTCGACTACCCGTACCGCCCATCCGATTCTGTATTAAAAAACCCGCCAGGCTGTTGTAAAAATGGACATCAGCGCTACTATAGTTCCACTTGCACTTTGTCCCAGTGCAGTGTTTCCAGCCATTTTTATACTGGGGGTAATGATATGAAGGACATCACCATCAGCCGCAGGAGCCTTCTGGTCTCCGCCGGTCTGCTCGCGCTCGCCCCGCTCGCCGGATGCGGCGGCAACTCTGGTTCCGGCTCTGCTGCCGCCGGTTCCGACTACACCATCGGCGTTCTGCAACTCACCGAGCACCCCGCACTCGATGCCGCCAACGACGGCTTTGTCAAGGCCATCAAGGAGAGCGGCCTTAAGGTCAAGATCGACCAGAAGAACGCCCAGAACGACCAGTCCACGTGTAAGTCCATCGCCGACAAGTTCGTGGGCGATGGCGTCGACCTGATCTATGCCATCGCTACGCCCGCCGCGCAGGCTGCCGCCGGCGCCACCGCTGATATCCCCATCGTTGGCTGCGCCATCACCGACTACGCCGCTTCCGGCCTGGTCCAGGACAACGACAAGCCCGGCACCAACGTCACCGGCGCCTCCGACCTCACCCCGGTCGCCGAGCAGCTCGAGATGATGCAGAAGGTCCTGCCCGACGTTAAGAAGGTCGGCCTGCTCTACTGCACCGCCGAGTCCAACTCCGACGTCCAAATCAAGGCCGCCAAGAAGGAGCTCAACAAGCTGGGCCTCGAGTACACCGACTTCACCGTCTCGAGCTCCAACGAGATTCAGTCCGTCGTCGAGTCCGCCGTGGGCAAGGTCGACGCACTCTACTCCCCCACTGACAACACCATCGCCGCGGGTGCTTCGCAGGTCGGCCAGATCTGCAAGGAGAACAAGCTCCCCTTCGTGACTGGCGAGGAGGGTATGTGCATGGCCGGCGGCCTGTTCACCCTCTCCATCAACTATAAGGACCTGGGCTACGCCGCGGGCGAGATGGCCGTTAAGATCCTGAAGGGCGAGGCCAAGCCCGAGGATATGCCGATCAAGCACCTCTCGAGCAAGGACCTGGTCGTCGTCAAGAACGACGAGATGGCCGAGGCTCTGGGTATCGACCTTTCCGCTCTGGACGAATAACGCGTCTAGGGCCCGCACGCGCGCCACGGCTGCGTTATTCAATATCTGAGTCATTGGGGCGAACGCTAAAGGCCGGCGTTCGCCCTGCTTGTTTCAGGTAAAACAAAACGTCTGTCCGCCGCTCTTTTATGCATTGGTACCGCTATTATGGAAAATCACGTGTCCACCCTATCCTAGGAGGTATGAAGCATGCTCATTGCATTGCAGGGCGCCGTTTCGCAGGGCGTCCTCTGGGGCATTATGGTGCTTGGCGTGTTTATCACGTTCCGTCTGCTCGACATCCCCGATATGACCTGCGACGGCAGCTTTGCCCTCGGCGGCTGTGTCTGCGCCGTGCTCATCGTCAACAATAACGTCGACCCCTTGCTCGCCGTGCTGGCCGGCATGTGCGCCGGCGCCATCGCGGGCGCCGTCACGGGCATCTTGACCACCGTCTTTGAGATTCCCGCAATCCTCGCCGGAATCCTTACGCAGATCAGTCTGTGGTCCATCAACCTGCGCATCATGGGCAAGTCCAACACGCCCATCCTTGCCAAGGGCACTATCTTCTCATCCGTCAGCAACATGACGGGCCTGCCGCAGTCCACTGTTGCCATTATCCTAGGCATTGTGCTGGCCGTGGCCATCGTCGCCATCCTGTACTGGTTCTTTGGCACCGAGATCGGCTCGGCGCTGCGTGCCACCGGCAACAACGAGTACATGATCCGCGCCCTGGGCGTTAACACCAACACCACCAAAATGATCGCCCTCGTGCTCTCCAACGCCCTCATTGGCCTTTCGGGTGCGCTCATCTGCCAGAGCCAGAAGTATGCCGACATTGGCATGGGCACCGGCGCCATCGTTATCGGTCTTGCCGCCATCGTCATCGGCGAGGTGCTCGGTCGCCTGCTGCCCGGCGGTCTCACGCAGTTTAGCGTCCGTCTTGCCTCCGCCGTCTTTGGCTCCGTGGTGTACTTCCTTATCCGTGCCATCGTGCTGCAGCTGGGCATGGACGCCAACGACATGAAGCTGCTCTCCGCCGTGATCGTCGCCGTGGCCCTGTGCGTGCCCGTGGTTTGGGAGCGCTATAAGCTCCGCAGCTCCTACACGAAGGGAGATGAGGCGGATGCTTAAGCTCTCGCACGTCAAGAAGACCTTTAACAAGGGCACCGTCACTGAGAAGCGCGCGCTCACCGGCGTCGACCTTACCCTGAACGATGGCGACTTTGTAACCGTGATTGGCGGCAACGGCGCCGGCAAGTCCACGCTGCTCAACATGATCGCCGGCGTGTATCCGCTCGATTCGGGCGTTATCGAGCTCGATGGCACCGATATCTCGCGTCTGAGCGAGTCACAGCGCGCCAAGTACCTGGGCCGTGTGTTCCAGGATCCCATGCGCGGCACCGCAGCCGACATGCAGATTGCCGAGAATCTAGCCCTCGCCAAGCGCCGCGGCCAGCGTCGCGGTCTTTCGTGGGGCGTCACCAAGGCCGAGAAGGACGAGTACGTTGAGCTGCTCAAACGCCTGGACCTTGGCCTGGACACACGCCTCAACGCCAAGGTCGGCCTGCTCTCGGGCGGCCAGCGTCAGGCACTCACCCTGCTGATGGCCACGCTCACCAAGCCGCGCCTGCTGCTGCTCGACGAGCACACGGCGGCCCTCGACCCCAAGACGGCCTCTAAGGTGCTCAGCCTGACCGAGGAGATCGTCGACGAGAACCGCCTGACCACGCTCATGGTCACGCACAACATGAACGACGCCATCCGTCTGGGTAACCGTCTGATCATGATGCACGAGGGCCACGTGATCTACGACGTGGCGGGCGACGAGAAAAAGTCGCTCACCGTGGCCGACCTGCTGCAGAAGTTTGAGGAGGTCTCGGGCGGCGAGCTCGCCAACGACCGCATGCTGCTGAGCTAAACCTACCAAAAAGGGACAGGTTTATTTTGGCAGGTTTTATCTGCGCAAACGTCAAAACCGCCGCAAAGGGACAGACGCCCTTGCGGCGGTTTTCGCATATTATGTCGATAATCCGATATTCAACCAGACTTTCTGGCTAAGGACTAAGGAAACTGCCATGAAAAGACTCCCCCGCCTTGCGTTAGCCGCCGCGTTGTTTGCCGGCGCGCTCGCAGGCATCCCAAGCCTCGCTTTCGCAGGGAACCTGCCCGCCGCTATTGACGGCTCCGTGGCCGTCATGCACACCAACGACATCCACGGCAGCTACAAGTACAGCTACAACGAAAGCAAGGGCACCGGCACTGTGGGCTTTGACGGTCTGGCGGTTCTCTATAGCGCCCAAAGCAGCGCCCCCGATCTTTTGCTCGATGCGGGCGACACCTTCCACGGACAGTCCTTCGCCACCATGAGCGAGGGCAAGAGCATCGCCGAGCTCATGGACACCTTCTACGCCGACGGCTACGACGCGACCACGCCAGGCAACCACGACTGGAGCTACGGTACGGACAAACTCCGCACCATAACCGGCTACAGCACCACCGGCACGCCCTTCGCCATGCTCTGCGCGAACGCGAAGTCTACGAGCGGCGTATGGAGCTCGAGTATCACCAAGACGCTCGATCGCACCTGGGAGGATAGCGAAGGTCACTCCACATTCGACTACAAAATCAAGGTCGGCGTCGTGGGTGCCATGGATGAGTCGCTGGAATCCTCGCTGCGCGCGGACCTGGTCGCGGGTACGTCGTTCTCGAGTGCCGCGAACGCCATCAATGCCGAGGCCAAGCGACTGCGCGAGACAGAGGGCTGCAACGTTGTCGTCTGTATCGCGCACACGCTCAACGCCAAGACCTTTGCTGCAAAGCTCGTTGGGGTCGATGCACTGGTCGCGGGCCACGAGCACATCAACTTAGACGAAAACGTGACGGGGGCTGACGGCAAGTCGGTCCGCGTCGTCGAGGCGGGCAGCGCTTTTGCCGAGGTGGGGCTGCTTTCCATTCCGTACAAGTACGACACGAATGGCACCGAGACGACCGACGATGACACGGTCACGGTCCCTGCAGACGGCAGTGACGAGAAGCTCTACAACGCCAAGAACGTCAACGACCTTTTGGCAGACCCCGACAAGGGCTCCGACTACCAAAGCCGCCTTGAAGCCGTCCGCAACAAGATCAAGCCGCTCGACGAGGCCTTTGAAAACGAATCGAACAAGGTGCTCGGCACATCCAACACCAACTATTTCTACGGCGAGGACGCCGCAGGCACGCATGGTTGGGAAATGGTGCGCACCACCGATTTCCGCCCCAGCAAGGAGGGCGACACCACCAAGGCCCTGACCATCGGCCATGTGATCTGCGGCTCCTATCTTGACCTGACGGGCGCAGACCTCGCTATCGAAAACGCGGGTGGCATCCGCGGCGGCATCGCTGCAGGCGATGTGACCGCAGGCAACGTCATCGCTATCTCGCCCTACGGCAACACCGTGGAGACCTGGACCATGACCGGTGCGGACTTCCTCGCAGCGCTCGAGCACTCGCTGCAGATCAGCGACGAGTGCAATCACAGTTATGAGCTTCAGCAAGCCTACGTGGCAGCCGGCCATACCGAGCAGGAAGCGCAAGACAAGTACAAGTGGCGCGATGACTCTGGCAGCGTTCTCTCCTTTGGCGGCATCAACGTGACGATTGATTGGACGCAGCCCGAAGGCAAGCGCATTGTGAGTGCCACACTCGCCAAGGACGGCAGCACGCTCGATCCCACCAAGACCTATACCGTCGCCACCAACAACTACATCATTACCAACACGACCGACTTCCCCACCTTCGCACACGCCACCAAGCGCACCGAGTGGGGCACGTGTGAGGCGGCGCTGAGGGCGCTGATTGGGCAAAACGGCTGGGAGAGCAAGATGGCCGGACTCGCCGGCACCATCAGCTTCGGCTCCGCAGCCGTGGACCCCACGCCTACACCGGCCCCGACGCCTAAGCCCTCGCCTAAGACGGACACGACGACCACGAAGGTCATCACCAAGAAGACGACCGGCAAGCTCGCCACAACGGGAGACCGCACGCTGGCAGTAGTTGGCACGTGCCTTATCGGCGGCATCATCGTCATCATTCTCGGCATTATCTGGAAGCGTCGACGCTAAGCTACACCGCCGGGCCTTGCAGCCCCGCCGCGTAAACCTTATATCGAGCACAGAAGCCCGTCCAAATTTGATCGGACGGGCTTCTTGGTGGGTATCATGGTTGGATGATCATGAGGAGGTTTCCCTACATGGAATTGTTTGAGCCAATTCTTCATTTCTTTGCACAACGATGGGTCCACAACATCATCTGGGCCGGTATCTTGGCCATCGGCACCGCCGTTGCCGCCAAAATCGCGTCCAAGACCCTGCACCACCTGCTTAACCGCGATGATAACCCGCTCCCAGCATCGAGCATCTTCATCAACATCACACGCGCCGTCATCTGGATGATCGGCGGCAGCTTTATCCTCGACAACTGTTTTGGCATTAATGCAAACGCCCTCGTCGCCGCTCTTGGCGTCGGCGGCATCGCCATCTCGCTCGGCTTTCAGGACACGCTGTCGAACCTTATCGGCGGTATGCAGGTGACCTTCATGGGCATCATCAAGCCCGGCGACAATATCGAGGTCGGCGGCGTGTCGGGCGTGGTCCAAGACATCACCTGGCGCCACACGACCATCGAGGATGCCTGCGGGCAGACCATCATTGTGCCCAACTCCAACATCTCCAAGAACACGCTCGTGCATCTGATGCCCTTTGGGCGCGTGGCCGTGCCCGTTGCCGTAAAGGACACGTCTAAGTGGGCCTCGCTGGACGCGCTGGCAGATGAGCTTACCGACGCCACCAAGGCCGCGGTGCTTCCCATCTCTGGCTTTGACAAGGAGCCGTACGTGCTCTTTAGCGAGATCGGCGACTTTGGCGTCAAGGGCAAAATCATCTTTATCGTCAGCGACGATAGCACCACCTTCAAGGCAACCGACGCCTGCATTCGTGCCATCGCCCCCATCATCGCCTAAACTACCACAAAGGGGACAGGCCCCTTTGTGGTAGTTTCGCATCGTGGTACCATGGTTCATATCGTTGTTTAAACGACTAAGGGAGTAGACACCATGGAAGAGGCCTATCGTCAAGCACGCAAGCGCGGCGAGCAGGGACGCCGTCGCGCCATCAGCCAAAGCGAGCACCCGTACCTTACGGACCTCGACAGCTTGGTTGCCCAGCTCCCCTTAGGTCAGCGAGAGAGCGTCGGCCTGCGGGATATTCCGCTCGAAATGGTCGTCGGCACGGTTACCAAGGGCCGTCAGTCTGCCTTTTCGTGCAACTTTATGCCCCTGTTGCCATTTAGCACCGAGTTCGCCCGCAAGTGGTCCAACCTCTACGACATCCAGGTGACCGAGGGCTATCGCGACCCCATCATCGTCACCGAGTTCATGCATCGGTTCTACGTCCAAGAGGGCAACAAGCGCGTCAGTGTCCTCAAATTCCTGGACGCCCCGACGGTTTCGGCCAAGGTCACCCGCCTCTATCCCGGAAAATGGGATTCCGTCGAAAGCCGCCTCTATGGCGAGTTCTGCGCGTTTTGGCGCGTCTGCCCCCTATACGAGATCGAGTTCTCGCGTGAGGGAAGCTACGAGACGCTCGCCAAGATGCTCGGTCAGAACCTTATCGAAAAATGGCCGCAGAAAAAGGTCGACTACCTGCGCCACACCTTCCTGCTCTTTAAGCGCGCCTACCTGCGCGCCGGCGGCGACCATCTGGACATTACGCCCGCCGACGCTATGCTCGTTTACCTCAACGTGTACAACCAAGACCGCTTGTTGGACACGCCGACGGATATCGTCGTAAACCGCCTGTGCAAGATTTGGCGCGAGTTGGTCATTGCCGGCAAAAGTGATGAGGAGAAGGTCGATCTTGTCGAGGCACCGAGTGTCGATGAGGAAGAGGCGCCCGCCAAGTCTACCTCCGGCGTGCTCAACTTCTTTATGGGCAAGACCGTCTACTCGGCGGCCAACCCTCTGCGCATCGCCTTTATCCATGAGTTCCCCTGTGCGACGTCGAGCTGGGACAGCCTGCACGACCAAGGGCGTCAGTATCTCGATGAGCATTTTGGCGGTATCGTGCGCACCGAGGCGTTCGAGGACTGTCACAATCCGGACGTGTTCTACGCCGCCGTGGAAACGGCTGTCAAACATGGAGCTAACGTCATCTTCTCGACCTCGCACCGCCTGATGGAATACACGCTCAGAGCTGCCGTTGAGTATCCACAGGTGCGGTTCCTTAACTGCTCTATCGGCCTTCCCCATCAAAGCGTCCGTTCGTACTTTGGCAAGATGTACGAGGCCAAGTTCCTCCTGGGCGCCCTTGCCGCCAGCATGGCGGACAACCACCGCATCGGCTACCACGCGTCGGTCTTCGCCTCGGGCGCGCTTAGCGAGATCAACGCCTTTGCGATTGGCGCCTCGCTGCTCGACCCCCGCGCGCAAATTATCCTGACCTGGGGCGATGTGCCCGCCGGAGGCCTTGCCGAGGCCATGTGCCGCGAAGGCGTGAGCGTCATGACCGGCGCTGACATGTCAAAGTCGCTCGTAGACCCTACGGCCTACGGACTCCACCGCCTGGTCGATGGCAAGGTCGTCGGCATCGCCATGCCGGTCTGGAACTGGGGCCGATACTACGAGCTTATCGTGCGAAGCCTGCTGCATGGCACCTGGGATGAGACCAGTGACGACAGCCAGGTTCGCGCCGTCAACTACTGGTATGGCATGAGCTCGGGCGTCATCGACATTCGCTACGCTCCGGGCCTGCCCTATCAGACGCGCAAACTGGTGCAGCTGCTCCGCAATGGCATCGTCGAGGGCTCCATCAATCCATTTGGCGGCGAGCTTCATAGCCAAGACGGCGTGGTGCAGATCGAGGGCTTTCCCCCGCTGCCGAGCGCGCAGATTGTCGAGATGAATTGGCTGGCGGACAACGTGGTAGGCACCATTCCGCAGCTCGACGATGAGCCGGGAGTTACCGCCCTATGAAGATCCTTGCCATAGCAGATACCGAAGAACGATGCCTTTGGGAGTGCTTTCGCAAGGAACGCTTTGAGGGAGTCGACCTGATTTTGTCCGCCGGCGATCTTGACCCGGACTATCTTGAGTTTTTGGTTACGGTCATCAACAAACCGCTCATCTACGTGCGCGGCAATCACGATGACCGCTACGCACGTCATGCACCGGGCGGATGTATCTGCGTGGAAGACAGCGTGTACACGTACCGAGGGATTCGCATAGCGGGCCTTGGCGGGTCCATGCGTTATCGCGACGGCGCCAACATGTACACCGAACGCGAGATGTCCAAGCGCATGCGCAAGCTGTCGCGTAAGGTTAGGATGGTCGGCGGGTGCGACATTCTGCTTACCCATGCACCCGCCGCCGGTATGGGTGATCTGGACGATCTGCCGCATCGAGGGTTTGAGTGCTTTAACACGGCGCTTGAGTCCTGGGGGGCCGACTACATGGTGCATGGGCATGTACACCAAAGCTACGGTTACGATTTTCAGCGCGAGCGGCAGCATGTGTGTGGAACGACGATCATCAACGCCTGCGGCTATACGCAGTTTGAGCTCGACCAGACGCGCTACCCCATCCGTGGCTGGCAGGCAGCCTGGCTCAATTCGCAAACCATGCGCCGCGAGCTCAAACGCCACGAGGCCATCGAGTCCTCGACCGCCAGAACCCCCTGGTAACCACCACAAAGGGAACACTGTCCCCTTTGTGGTGCTTTTGACGCGATAGCAAGAAACCCGGTCCTGCACGAGGCAGAACCGGGTTTCTTTAGCAATGCTTACTTTGCTCAGGCAGTAACTGTTAGTTACTCAGCCAGGAAGTCACGCTGGACAGCGGGATCGACCTTGACGCCAGGGCCCATGGTGGAAGACACGGAGATGGACTTGACGTACTTACCCTTAGCAGAAGAGGGCTTGACGCGCAGGATCTCGGTGTACAGGGCAGCGTAGTTCTCGACGAGCTGCTGCTCAGAGAAGGACTTCTTGCCCAGGGGCACGTGGCAGATGCCGTAACGGTCGGCGCGATACTCAACGCGGCCGGCCTTGAGCTCGGAGACCATCTTGGCGACGTCCATGGTCACAGTGCCGAGCTTGGGGTTCGGCATGAGGCCACGGGGACCAAGGATCTTACCGATGCGGCCAACCTTGGCCATCATGTTCGGCGTAGCGATAGCGGCGTCGAAGTTGATCTCGCCCTTCTGGATCTGGGCGACGAGCTCGTCGGAACCGATGATGTCGGCGCCGGCAGCCTCGGCCTCGCGGGCCTTCTCGCCCTCGGCGAAGACGGCAACACGAACGGTCTTGCCGGTGCCGTGGGGCAGGGAGATGGAACCACGGATGTTCTGGTCAGCCTTACGAGTATCGATGCCCAGACGGAAGTGGGCCTCGACGGTCTCGTCGAACTTGGCGGTGTCGAGCTCCTTGATGAGCTTGGCAGCCTGAAGGGGGGTGTAGAGCGTGGCGCGGTCGATCTTCTCGGCAGCGGCGTTATAGCTCTTACCATGCTTAGCCATGTGCATTACCTCCTGTGGTTAAACGGGCGTGAGCCCTCCCACATCGTATCGTGTGCCCTATTGCACACATTTAACGGGCGCCCCAGTCGGAGCACCCGTCATTACCTAAAGAAATCGCTACTCAGCGATGGTGACGCCCATGGAACGGGCGGTACCGGCGATGATCTTCTTGGCGGCGTCAATGTCGTTGGCATTGAGGTCCGGCATCTTGATCTCGGCGATCTTGGTGAGCTGCTCCTGGGAGAGCTGACCAACCTTGTCGGCCTGGGGCTTAGCGGAACCAGACTTGAGGTTCAGCTCCTTCTTGATGAGGTGAGCCGCCGGCGGGGTCTTGGTGATGAAGAAGAAGGACTTATCCTCGTAGACAGAGATCTCAACGGGGATGATGTCGCCCTTCTTGTCCTGCGTCTCGGCGTTAAAGGCCTGGCAGAACTGCATGATGTTCACGCCAGCAGCGCCCAGGGCGGGGCCGACGGGAGGAGCGGGGTTAGCTGCACCGGCAGGAATCTGGAGCTTAATGACGTTGGCAACCTTCTTCTCAGCCATGGTCATTCCTTTCGAATCACGAGTGTGAAGTACTTGCTATATCGTAAGCACGCACGTGTTAGAAGCACTCCTGAGATGAGCAGTCACAGAAGAAGCACGCTCGCGCGAACGGACGAAAACTTAAGCGATGACAGCGACCTGGTTAAAGTCGAGCTCGACCGGCGTCTCGCGGCCAAAGATCATCAGCGTGACCTTGAGCTTGCCAGCCTCGGTGTTAACCTCGGAGACCTTGCCATCAAAGTCGGTAAGCGGGCCATCGGTGACGCGGACGGACGTGCCGACCTGAATATCAACCGAGGTGCGCTTGGGCGAATCGCCCTTACCGGGACGACGAGTCATCTTGTTGTACTCGTCGCGGGAAAGCGGAGCGGGCTTGCCGTTGCCGCCCAGGAAACCGGTGACGCCAGGCGTGTTACGAACGCACGTCCAAGCATCGTCATCCATCTCCATGCGGACCAGGACATAACCAGGGAAGATCTTGGAATCCTTGGTCTCACGCTTGCCACCCTCTTTAATCTCGGTGACGCGCTCCATAGGAATCTCGATATCAAAGATACGGTCCTGCATGCCCATAGTCTCGATGCGATGCTCGAGATCGGACTTAACGCGGTTCTCGTATCCAGAGTAAGTGTGAACGACGTACCAACGCTTAGACATGGTTTAGCCCCTCAATCCAGAGAACAGAGCAAGAGCCTCGCCAAAGCCAGCATCGAGCAGAGCGATGACGACGCCGACGACGATCAGAGAAGCGCAAACGACGACCGAGTAGTTCACGAGCTCCTTCTTATCGGGCCACGTGACACGCTTCATCTCGGACTTCACCGAAGCGAAATACTTCTTGGTGCGGGCGAAGAAACCAGGCTTCTCGTTCTTCTTAGACTTCGCAGCCTTCTCGCTCTTCTTGGCAACGGCCTTCTTGGCCTCAACCTTGGAGTTGGCGGCAGCGTTGTTGGCAGGCGCCTGCTGCTGTGCCTTCTTCTTGTTCTTCTTGTTGGCCATTTGGGTTACCTCCGCGCAATGCGCTTATACATGAGTAAACCGTAAGCCCCCAAGTGGGAGCTTACGGAATAATGACTGGCACGCCAGGAAGGACTCGAACCCTCAACACTCGGTTTTGGAGACCGATGCTCTACCAATTGAACTACTGGCGTATATGACTAGAGACTAGCGAGTCTCTTTGTGCAGCGTGTGGTGACGGCACCAGGGGCAATACTTCTTGATCTCCATACGATCAGGCATGTTCGACTTGTTCTTGATGGTCGTATAGTTGCGGCGCTTGCACTCAGTGCACGCAAGAGTAACTAGAGTACGCATTTATCCTGAACCTTTCATTTCCGCCCCGTACGGGCACGAGTTGGTACTTTACCAGCTCTATGTAAGTGCTGTCAACGAAAACCTCGAGTCAATTGGTTCTCGGTGGATCCATTCATATTTGGAACACATCAATGAAGCCATCGAGAGCTAATCGACGGTGCGCCCAGGACCATTATCGATCCTCTCGACACCAGCAACGGCTCAATATCCATTGCAGAAAAGAACCCGGCACCCATATAAGTGCCGGGTTCTCTAAGTCAGCTATATCAAAGAGCTAATTTACTCAATGATCGTGGAGACGATGCCCGAACCGACGGTGTGGCCACCCTCGCGGATAGCGAAGCGCAGGCCCTCCTCCATGGCGATCGGGTGGATGAGGTCGCCCTCGATGGTGATGTGGTCACCAGGCATAGCCATCTCGGTGCCCTCGGGGAGCTTGACCGTACCGGTAACGTCGGTGGTACGGAAGTAGAACTGAGGACGATAACCATCGAAGAACGGGGTGTGACGGCCGCCCTCCTCCTTGGTCAGAACGTAGATCTCGCCGGTGAACTTGGTGTGCGGGGTAACCGAACCGGGCTTGCAGAGAACCTGGCCGCGCTCGATGTCCTCGCGCTTGATGCCGCGGAGCAGCAGACCGACGTTGTCTCCAGCCTCGCAGAAGTCCATGGACTTACGGAACATCTCGATACCGGTAACGACGGTGTTCTGGGTATCCTTGATGCCGACGATCTCGACGGGCTCGTTGAGCTTGAGCTCACCGCGCTCGACACGGCCGGTAGCAACAGTACCACGGCCGGAGATGGTCATAACGTCCTCAACGGCCATCAGGAACGGGAGGTCGTTGTTACGAGCAGGCGTCGGGATGTACTCGTCGACGGCGTTCATGAGCTCGCGGATAGCGTCCATCCACTTGGCGTCGCCCTCGAGAGCGCCCAGAGCGGAACCACGGATGACGGGGATGTCGTCGCCGGGGAAATCGTACTCGGAGAGGAGCTCACGGGTCTCCATCTCGACGAGGTCGATGAGCTCGTCATCGTCAACCATGTCGCACTTGTTCAGGAAGACGACGATGTAAGGAACGCCGACCTGACGGGCGAGCAGGATGTGCTCGCGGGTCTGAGCCATGGGGCCGTCGGTAGCGGCGATGACCAGGATAGCGCCGTCCATCTGAGCAGCACCGGAGATCATGTTCTTGACGTAGTCAGCGTGGCCCGGGCAGTCAACGTGAGCGTAGTGACGGGCAGCAGTCTCGTACTCGACGTGGGAGACAGAGATCGTAATGCCGCGCTCGCGCTCCTCGGGAGCCTTGTCGATGTTCTCGAACGCAGTGAAGTCAGCCTTGCAGCCCTCGGTCTCGGAGAGAACCTTGGTGATGGCAGCGGTCAGCGTGGTCTTGCCGTGGTCGACGTGACCAATGGTGCCGATGTTAACATGCGGCTTAGTGCGCTCAAACTTCTCTTTGGCCATAAAGCCCTCCTCTAAACAGGTCGTCCCCGGACGGGACTTTGCCTTTATACCATAGTGGCCTCTCAACATACTATTGAGAAGCCACCGTGTTACCTATGGTAGCGGTGACTGGATTCGAACCAGTGACGCCACGGGTATGAACCGTGTGCTCTAACCAACTGAGCTACACCGCCGGATGGAGCCTGCAACCAGACTTGAACTGGTGACCTCTTCGTTACCAACGAAGTGCTCTACCGACTGAGCTATACAGGCACTTGACGGGTGGGAGCTATAGGATTCGAACCTATGTAGGCAGAGCCAACGGGTTTACAGCCCGTCCCCATTAACCACTCGGGCAAACTCCCAATCGTTCAAGTATCCGCAGGTCCTTTGGTCTTTTGGACCGCCGCCCCCGCGAACGAAAAAGATAATACGATGCAACCTTGGGGGCTGTCAACGAAAACCTCTAGATACACGGCCCCGGGCGTATCTATAGCCCCGTGACCTGCGGTTTTGTTGAGTTTGGATATGAAGGACGCTGGATTTGCATGTAGCGGTAACATTTCCCGAGGGAACACTTTGTCGTAGTGGAGTACGCTGGCTGGAACGAACTTCGATAACGACTCATTTGCACCTATATATAGGTCGAGATCGGGCTTCCCTGGATCGATCGAGCGTGGATAATCTCCCGTTTGAAATCGAGCGTGGATAATCTCCCACTTTTGGTGTGCCCCCAAGGCCAAAGTGGCAGATTATCCACGCTCATTCTCCAGACGGGAGAACTATAGAGCCGCAACTACTCGGGCCAGGCCAAAGTAGACCCATAGAGCGGCTCACCCTTGGTGCAGGGGTAGCGACTCAAGTAACACGACGATAGCAAGTCGAAGAAATAAGTCATGGCATATTTCGAATAAACGCCGAGTCGGTCAATTCCGTTTCCCGCATTACCAAGACGATATATACGGTCAAAAGACCTCGATTTGTCATCGTTGCTAAACGCAGTAATTAGAATCTTCCTGCCCGAACGGCAATCAAGATACTCACGCGCCTGTGACGCAAATAGCCCGGAGACCGATACGAGAATTATCAATGACTGCGAAGCATCTCCCATGTTTTTCAATTCCGCGACGTTAGCCCCAGCAACTATGCGAACTATCTTGCCCGCATAAAACATTTCCTGCTGAAATCGTACGAGATTGGCGCTCACATTATTGGTGCACCAGATTTCAACGTTTTTATGGCCATCAATTTCGTCGGCAAGGTGCTTAATAGCAATATCGGACACGCCGCTTTCAACCTCAGCGAACATCTCGATCATGCGAACGTCGAGCTCTGCCCTGTACTCCTCGTAGCCAAATTCCTCCTCTCGATGGCTTAAGTCGCTTGGAAAGACTGATTGAGTAAATGATTCTTTCAAATCGCTAAGAGACTGGTAGCCCAATCGATTGCAGAAACGACGAACAGCGGAACGGGTCACGAATGCATCGCGGGTTATTGCGGCAACATTGATTTCGCTCGAACGCCTAATGTGAGCGACGAGATATCGAGCGATGGCGGCATCGTTTGACCCAAACTCGCTGTTGATGATGGAGCTAATGCGATTGAGCACATCGAAGTCATTGATATTCACGTGATCCCTCTTTCCGCTCTCCTCGAAATCATAGTTCATTTATTGAATCAAACAGCTTTGGTCGTTCTCCTATGATTCAAATCAGTTGACGTCATCTTAATCGTAATTCCGCCACACGTATCCACCGTGTTGAATGATGGAAAGGGGATTCATGGGCAACGTGAACAACATGCCGTTTCTCTGGGGTTCCGCCACGGCGTCTTATCAGTGCGAGGGTGCCTGGAACGAAGACGGCAAAGGCCTTGGCGAGTGGGATTTCTTTAGCCACACAAGCAATAAGAACATCAACCATGTTGACGGTGATGTATCTTGCGACTTCTACCATCGCTATGAAGAAGATATCCGCATGATGAAAGAAGGCGGACAAAACACCTATCGCTTCTCTCTTTCATGGAGTCGAATCATCCCCACGGGTATCGGCGAAGTGAATGAAGAGGGTATCGATTTTTATAATCGGGTCATTGATTGCTGCCTCGAAAATGGCATAGAGCCCAACGTTACGCTGTTCCATTACGATCTGCCATTCACGCTTGCTTGCAAAGGCGGATGGCTGAACAATGACATGGCAGAGTGGTTCTGCAAATACGCCAAGATTTGCTTTGAGCGCTTTGGAGACCGCGTCAAAATCTGGGCTACCGTTAACGAGCCGCATTTCTACAGCTACTGCGTAAACATGTTGGGCAACTATCCCCCCAATCGATCGCTCGACGTTCAGTCGTACATGCAGTTTCAGTACAACCTGATGCGCGCAAGCGCACTCGCAGTCCGAACATATCGTCAAATGGGCTACGACGGCATCATCGGCGCCGTCCACGATGGCGGCGTTGTCGAACTCGACCCGGCAACCGAGCACCCTGATGACGTATTTCGATACGCAGACTTTTTCGCCAATCGCATGATTCTGGCACCAGCGCTTCAGGGTCAACTGCCGCCAGAAATGGACGAAATCCTTGAAAAACTTGGCGTCTCGCTCTATCGATCCCCAAATGACGTAGAAGAATTCAGAGACGGTAAAGTCGATTTTATTGGACTCAACGTGTATTGCCGAGAGTATGTAACCGACTGGCACGGTGGAGAGCTTGCCGTTTCGGCGAACAATAAGGGCGGTTCGAGCAAAAAGGTCGAAGGAAAATGCATTGCGCCCTTGTTTGAAAGCGCCCGCGACAGCAATGTTCCCCGCAATAAATGGGGCCGCGAAATACTCCCAGGTTGCATGTATTCAACCATCATGGATGTCCACGAGCGCTATGACGCGCCCCGCATCTTTATTACGGAAAACGGACATGGCGCCTATGAGCAACCAGACGCAGACGGAATGATCCACGATGATGACCGCATCGAGCTTCTGGGCCAGTTCATCGAGCACATGATGAGGGCTAAGCGCGACGGCGCGCGCGTTGAGGGCTACTACCTCTGGTCGACGATGGATCTGTATAGCTGGATCAACGGCTACGAAAAACGATACGGACTTGTCCATATCGACTTCGAGAACAATCTGGAGCGCACCCCCAAAAAGAGCTGGTATTGGTACCGAGACCTTATCTCGAAGTATCAGGAGCAGGAAGGTTAGGAGAAAGAGATGAAATATCAGGCAATGTCCGAAACAGTCCTAAAGGCTGTTGGCGGCAAAGAGAACATTACATCGGTAACTCATTGTGCGACGCGCCTTCGCATCGACGCACGAGACACCTCGATCATCGATCTCCAGCTCGCCAAATCGGCCGATCAGGCGCTCGGGGCAGTAGTCAGCGGTGGCCAGCTTCAGGTGATCATCGGCCCCAACGTCACCGAGGCTTACAACGACTTCCTCGACTTCGCGGGAATCGAAGTCGGCGGTGGCACGGTTGCCGACGATGCCCAAACCGCCAAAGACCTTGCAGAAGGCATTAAAAGCGGTAACACCGCCATGGGCTTGATTGAGAAATTCGGGAACGTCTCTGCACAGGTATTCATGCCCATCGTCCCGGCGCTCATCGTTGGCGGACTCATTCTTTCGATCAAGAATCTCCTGGTCAATTATTGCGGATTGAGCACCGATAGCGGAACCGCCCAGGTCCTGTTGGCGATCTTTAGCGCTTCGTTTAGCTTCTTACCCGTTTATCTTGGTTATCAGCTCGCGGCCGTCATGAAGATGCAGCCCATCATGGGCGCATTGCTGGGCGCGATCATGATCAGCTCGTCCATTAGCGGTGCCGAGGGTCTCGACTTTCTTGGTATTCCCATCCCGACGAACGACTATTCGAGTACGGTAGTGCCCATCGTACTGGGCGTTGTATTCATGTACTTTGTCGACCGCGGCCTTCAGAAGATTATTCCCGACGTTACCAAACTGTTCTTGAAGCCGCTGCTCACCATGATCATCGTCGTGCCCGTCGAGCTTATTATCCTTGGCCCCGCCGGCAGCATGATGGGCTACGCGCTGAGCGATGCCGTCACGTGGCTTATGGACAACGTGGCATTTATCGCTACTCCGATCCTGGCAGCCCTTAACCCCTATTTCGTCATGCTCGGTCTCGATAAGGCTTACATCGCAATCGAAGTTACGAGCCTGGCGCAGCTCGGTTGGGCACCCATTATCTTTGGATTCATCTCGAACCTCTGCATTGGCGGCACGAGCCTCGCCCTGGCAACTGCCATGAAGGGAAACAAAGAGAAGAGGGGTATGGTCACCACGGTTGCCGTCACCGCACTCTGTGGCGTAACCGAGCCCGCGTTCTACGGTTGCCTCATCGAGCGTCCCCGCCTGCTTGTCGGCACGGCAATCGGCGCGCTCTGCGCTGGACTCCCTGCAGGCATCTTTGTTCTGAAAGAGTATGTTGCGGGAGCATGCCCCGGCCTTCTTTCGGCACTCATCTTTATCGCTCCCGATGGGTCCATGGGTAACTTCGTGCTGGCATGCGTTGTCGCCATCATCGCCATCGTCGTCTCCTTCATCGCTGCACGCGTGATCATCAAGAAGAACCCCAGCTATATTGAGTAGATGCCCGCTGTTTGCATTGGGGACATCCTCGGCAGACCATTAGCAAGAACCCAAGAAGTTCCTTAGGAGCTCGATTAATCCATTCGGATTCCTGAGGCAGAAACGGCCCCGATTCCACAATGAAATCGGGGCCGTTGTTTCTAAAGCCGTCGATAGACAATCGGTGTTTACCTTAGCTCCCTATCCAAGTTAATTATCCACGCTCGTTCTCCGGTCGGGAGATTTTCTTCGCTCGCGTATCCAGAAATCCACGCTCGAGCAGGACATCCAGATCCGCGCCCGCCCTTGTCTCGATCTGCAACAGCAAGAGGCCTATTCCGCTTCTACATGTTACAGATCAAGATATTCCTAAAACACCCTAAGTTTCATCTCAATCTGTAACAGTTAGATGCCGAATATCGGTCTTGGTGTTACAGATTTAGACAAACTGGAGGACGAGACAAACCAAAAACGGGATGGGCGCTAACCCGATGGCGCACCACCTAAATAGAAACGGGCTCTGTCCCATATAGAGACAGAGCCCGAAACTCTCATGGAGCCAGTGACAGGAATCGAACCTGCAACCCACTGATTACAAATCAGTTGCGCTACCGTTGCGCCACACTGGCACACTTGGCGCTTTCGCGCGAAGCCTGTTAAGGATAAAGGAATTGAGGATGGGGCGCAACAGGCCCTTCGACCGACCACATCTCAAAACTATTCGCCAGAACGAATAGTTTTATCTGTTCGCCAAAACAAAAAACTATTCGTTTTGGCGATGACAAGTCCACAACCCAATAACTACAAGCCAGTGAATTGACCAGCCGAATTGCTGGTCTCTACAGATACTCCCCTACCTCCCACGAAGGGCCTTGAGCTTGGCCAGGGCATCGGGGCTCAGGCGACTGCCCAGAGTCATCTTGATCTGCGGAGCTTCCTCTGCCTCGTGAACGTCGTTATCGATCTGCTTGATCTCGTCCACCAGCATACGGCTCGAGATGCGCGTTACGCCCTTGCCCATGACGACGGCCTGGATCGTGCCGTCACTCGACACCACGGAGCACGCGCGGCCTTCCTCGCGCGCCTCGATGCAGAGCTTCTGCACCACGGTATCGGCCGATACGCCCGTCGGCGAGAACTCGATACGCACGCCGCGGGCAGGCAGATTAGGGCGCTCGCTGGAGATATTGCCCGCACCGTCGAACACGATCACGGCCTCGTAGCGGCCCTGGGCAAACGCCGCAACATCGTTGATGAGCGCGGTGCGCGCCATATCGTGGACGTCGCTGGAATACGGATCGTCGGAATGGTCGTAGACAAGCTTTTCGTAGCGCGGCGTGCAGTGGATCACGTTGTAGCCGTCGACCACCAGCAGCTCGGGCTTATTGGAGTGCACCGTCGAGACCGGATCGGCGATAGCCTGCGCAAACGCATTGCCGCCCACGCCATAGGTCGCGGCCGAAACAATCGGCTTGGCCGAGCCCTCGCCAAAGCGCTTGGCCTTGGACTTGGCGCGGTTCTTCTTTGACATGCGCTACTCCTCCCCCATGAGCTCGCCGGCATTGCGGCGCAGCCACTCAAAGCACAGCGCGGTGGTCGCCTGGGCCACGTTGAGACTCTCGGTCATGCCGCGCTGGGGAAGCTTGGTCAAAAAGTCACATTTCTCGAGCACCAGACGCGAGATGCCATCGCCCTCGGAACCCATGACGAGCGCAACGCGGCCCTCGAAGGGAGCATCCCAGCAACTGCCCTCGGCGTGCTCGGAGGCACCGCCCACCCAAAAGCCAGCGGCCTTGAGGTCATCGAGCGCACGGGCGATGTTGGGCACCTGCGCGATAGGCAGGTGCATGACGGCGCCGGCAGAGGTCTTGTAGCTGCCCACGGTCACGCCGGCAGCACGCTTATTGGCGATGACGACGCCGGCCGCGCCCACAACCTCGGCGGAGCGCACGATAGCGCCAAAGTTACCGTCGTCGGTCACGTGGTCGAGCACGATGACGAGCGCCGGACCGTCGCCCGCACGGTCGAGGATATCGGCAACATCGGCATAGGGGAAATTACCCACCTCGAGCGCAATGCCCTGGTGAGCGCCATGGCTCGACAGCGCATCGAGCTGCGCGCGCGGCACATACTTAATGTGGACGCCTGCGGCGTTGAGGTCGTCGACCAGGCGCGACAAGGCGGCATCGCGCTCCCCGCCCTCGGCGATGAGCGCGCACTTGATGGGAAAACCAGTGCGTAGCGCCTCGGCGGCAGCACGACGGCCTTCGATAAACTCGCCCTTGGGGACCTGAACATTGTCGCGGTTGCGATCGCGCTGCGGACGCGCAGCCTGGGCTTGGGAGCGCTCGCGCTGGCCCTTGGGAGCGGCAGCGCGGTCGTTGCGGCGAATCGGACGCGAGCCAGAAGCAGTCTGCTTGCCTCCACGCGGTGCACGCTTGCGATTGTCGGCCATAAAGCGGCCTCCTTAAATAGATAACGAACAAGAATCGACCGTCCGAGCCACGGCACCTTGCCTTTCAATCGTCAGGCATGACCACCAGGTCTATGCCCTCCTCTTTCAAGGCAATCTGCCGCACCTCGAACGGTCGACAAATAACTAGAGAGTCTTAATACGAGTGCCGGCGGCGGTATCTTCAATCGTCAGCCCGAGGTCCTTGAGCTGGTCGCGGATGGCGTCGGCCAGATCCCAGTTCTTGGCGGCGCGGGCCTCGGCGCGGGCCTCGAGAATCTTGGCAGCGGCCTCGTCCACGTCTTCACCCGTGTAGGCGACCAGGCCGGCGGCAACGCCCAGCAGGCCCAGCGGCAACTCGACCTTGGGCTCGGGGAGCTCAACGCCAAACGTATCGAGCAGCTCGACCAGCGTATCGGCGGCAGCAAGCGCGGCGGCTTTGTCGGCAGCGTCGCCCGCCTGCTCCAGGTACTGGTTGCACTCGGTCACAAAGCCAAAGACGGCGCCCATGGCACCGGCGGTATTAAAGTCGTCGTCCATGCACTCCTTAAAGGTGGCACGGGTCTCGGCGGCCTTGGCGGCAAACGCCTCGGATGCTGCCTCATCGGCATCGGCCGTCGCATGGTTCGCGGCCCAGCGCAGGTTCTCGACCGTACCGGCGATACGCGTGAGCGAGTTCTCGGCACCCTCCAGGCGCTCCCAAGAGAAGTCGAGCGGCGAGCGATAGCTCGTCTGCAGCATCAGCAGGCGCAGGGCGGCAGCGGAGTGCTGCTCGAGGACCTCGGCCAGCGTAAAGAAGTTGCCGAGCGACTTGGACATTTTCTCGCCGTCTACCAGCAGCATGCCCGTGTGCATCCAGGTGTTGGAGAAGCCCTGGTGCCAGGCGCAGGTGGCCTGGGCGCACTCGTTCTCGTGATGCGGGAAGGCAAGGTCGGAGCCGCCGCCGTGGATGTCGATCGGGGTGCCCAGGTAGCGATGCACCATGGCGGCGCACTCGGTGTGCCAACCGGGACGGCCCTCGCCCCAGGGGCTCGGCCAGCTGGGCTCGCCGGGCTTGGCAGCCTTCCACAGGGCAAAGTCGAGCGGGTCGTTCTTGTCCTCGTTCTCCTCGATGCGCGCGCCAACCATAAGGTCGTCGATGTTGCGGCCCGAGACCTGACCATAGTTGGAATCGCTGCGCACGGCAAAGTACACGTCGCCGTTATCGGCGGCGTAGGCGTGGCCCTGCTCGATGAGCGTCTTGATCATGGCGATCATGGGGCCGATCTCTTTGGTGGCGCGGGGGCGCACATCGGGATCGAGCACGTTGGCGGCACGCATGACGCCGATGAACTTGTCGGAGAACTCCGTCGCGACCTCGGCAGCCGTACGGCCCTGCTCGTTGGCGCGCTTGATGATCTTGTCGTCGACATCGGTGAGGTTCTGGGCGAACGTGACCTCGTAGCCGCTCGCGATGAGCCAGCGACGAATCACGTCAAAGCTGATGAACGTGCGGGCATTGCCGATGTGGATGTTGTCGTAGACCGTGGGGCCGCACACGTACATGCGGACCTTGCCGGACTCGATGGGCTGGAACTCTTCCTTTTTATGGGTAGCGCTGTTGTAGATACGCATTCGTTACTCCTTAACGGTTTTCTGTAGCAGGCAGACGGCCCAGGCACCGATTCCCTCGCCCTGGCCTTCCCAACCGAGCTTTTCGGTCGTAGTGGCGGCGACGCCCACGTTTTCGACGTCAACGCCCAGGGCATGGGCAAGGTTGGCGCGCATGGCATCGCGGTGCGGAGTGATCTTGGGCTGCTGACAGGCAATGGTGCAATCGGCATCGACAAACTCAAAGCCAAGCTCGCGCGCATAGTCCATCACGCGAGCGAGCAGCACCATCGAATCGGCACCCTCGTAGGCGGGATCGGTGTCGGGGAATAGCTTGCCGATGTCTCCCCCGCGGCAGGCGCCCAGAATGGCGTCGGCCAAGGCATGCGCGAGCACATCGGCATCCGAGTGGCCCAGCAGGCCGCGCTCGTAGGGAATGTCAACCCCGCCGATGATACATCGACGCCCCTCCACCAAACGGTGGACGTCGTAGCCGTGGCCAATGCGCAGGTTACTGAACATGGGGAAGGTCCTCTCCCTCGGCCATGCGGCCAAGCAGAATCGCGGTTACGGGACGCAGGTCCTCGGGCACCGTCACCTTAAGGTTATCGCGCGGGCTCTGGACACAGCGGACGCGCCCGCCCATGCGCTCGACCAGTGACGAATCGTCCGTGCCGATAAAGCCCTCAGCAATCGCCGTGGCATGGGCGCGCTTCATGGCGTCGACGCTAAAGATCTGCGGCGTCTGCGCGGCCCAGTACAGCTCGCGCGGCGGCGTCTCGACGATGTTGTCACCGTCGACAATCTTGAGCGTGTCGATCGCGGGCTGACCGCACACGACACCATCGAGGGCACGGTCGCCCACAAGCACGTCGATCGCATGATCGATGGCCTCGGTCGTGATGAGCGGACGGGCGCCGTCGTGGATGGCGACATATTCGAAACCCGCCGGAACCGCATGCACGCCGGCACGGGTGGAATCCTGGCGGGTATCGCCGGCATCGGCAAAGCTGATGGGCGTGTCATAGCCAAACGGGTCGATGGCCAGGCGGCGCATCTCGGCACGGCGCTCGGCAGGGCAAACCACGACAATGTGGCCGACCTTATCGCTACGGTCAAATGCGCGGATGGACCAGCTCATAAGCGGACGGCCCGCTACATTGACGAGCTGCTTGCCACCGGGGTTACCAAAGCGCTGGCCGCTGCCACCGGCAACGACCACGGCGCATACGGGCGCCATTATGCGTTCCCCTGTTTGGTGCCCTTCATGCGGTACAGGGAGTCCGCAAGAATGGCAGGGTTGTTAACGCCAAAGTCGCCCAGGCGCTCCGGATCCTCGCTGATGTCGTCCATGAGCTCCTGCAGCGATCCATACTCGTCGACGATCTTCTCGGCCACGCCGTCGCGCACGACGGACACGCGCGAAAGCGTGCGCAGGCCCAGCGGTGTCATGACGGAGTCCTCGTCCAGGTCGTCGTAGCCCAGAACTGCCGCCACATGCTGCGGGTCGGACAGGTCCTTAGGCGTCATGCGGCTCAGGTTGGCGCGGATCTTTTCGGCATTGGCCTCGGAGGAATCGCTCGCGTAGTCGCGAATCATCAGGTCGTACTCGGTATCCATGCTGGAGCCGGCGAGCTGCTCGAGCTGCATCTGCACGAGCTTGCCCTGGTTGCCCAGCTTGACAATGCAATCCTTAAGCTCAGTCTTTGCCTGCTGCATGATCTCGAAACTCGAGAAAATGCCGGTGATGTCGGCGAGCGTAACGTAGTCATCGAGCTCGAGGGCCGTCAGACGCAACAGGGAGCGATCGAGCGACTGGCGGGTGGTCTGGAGCGTGGCGACGAGCTGGTTGACCGAGCTCATGATGGTGGTGACGGGCTGGATCTCGTAGCTCTTACCGTGGACGTACACGTTGACGACGGCACGACGGGCCGAGACCGAAATCACGATGGCGTCGGTAAGCACCGACATGCGAGCGGCGGTACGGTGACGCATGCCCGTCTCGCTCGTGGCGAGCGAGGGATCGGGATTGAGGTGGAAGTTGGCGCGCAGGATCTGGGTGAGGTCGCCATCGATAACGATGGCGCCGTCCATCTTGGAGAGCTCGAACAGACGATTCGAGGTAAACGAAATGTTGAGCGGGAAGCCGTCGTTACCAGCAGCGAGCACGTTTTCGGTGTCACCGACGCAGATAAGGGCGCCCAGGTGACCAGCAATGATCATGTCGAGGGCGGTGCGGATCGGCTGACCGGGGGCAGTCAGGCGAATAGCCTGTTCCATACGCTTTTGCAGCTCGTTCTTATCCAAGGCATCGCTCCCATCGTATACGCTCCATAAACGCTAAATAGTTTCTCACGGTTTGTCCCCGCAGCGCTTGCGAAATCCGATGCTTACAGAATGAGCGAACACCGCTGGGGTAGTCAAAAGAGCCCCAACCCAAATGAGCTGCTTATGTGGTAGCATCGGGATTCACATGAATGAGGGAGTAGTCGCGTAGCCGGGTTCGCCTCCGGTGGCGCGGTAAGTCAACACACTGGCCGATGCGGCCTGGCTTGCCTTAATGAACGAGACTCGTGGCTGTGCGCGCAACGCGTACGCCACGGGTCTTTTTTGTTACTCCCCCAAAAGGTACACGCGGGCCTGCCCGCAGAGAGGGAGCCAGACTATGGGACTCGCAGAGCTCGTGTTGCTCGCTGTTGGCCTTTCGATGGACGCTTTTGCCGTTTCCATCTGCAAGGGTCTCGGCATGAAAAAGATCAACCTTAAAGTCGCCGTGGTGCTCGGCCTGTTCTTTGGCGGGTTTCAGGCCGGCATGCCCGTAATCGGATGGGCGCTCGGCAGCCAGCTCATGGGCATCATCGGACCCATCGACCATTGGATCGCCTTTATCCTTTTGGCCTTTATCGGCGGCAAAATGCTGTGGGAAGCCTTTACCGAGGACGAGAATGAAGGCGACGGCAAGGATGCCGAAAAGATTGACCTGGGCGAGTACCTGATCCTCGCCATCGCCACCTCAATCGACGCCCTAGCCGTAGGCATCTCATTTGCGGCGCTCTCGGTTGACATCGTTCCCGCTGTATCGCTTATCGGCGTCACAACGTTTATCTTCTCCATCGCCGGCGTAGCGATCGGCCACACCTTTGGCGCGCGCTACGAAAAACCTGCCACCATCGTGGGCGGCATCGTGCTCATCCTCATCGGGCTTAAGATCTTGCTTGAGCATCTGGGGATTTTGGCGCTGTAACGCCAAACGCAATCGCTCAAAACTCAACGCCAGTAGCATCACGAATAGTCCCCGCCCAACGGGGTTCTCCCCTCCGCAGGCGTTTCGAAACCCGCCCCCATCCCGGATTCCCACGCAGCGGCCGCGTTCACCGCCGACACGGGGACCCCTAGCTCCCCCGCGACGCGGCAGACCCTCGGCTGCCCCTCGTAAAGGATGCAGAAGACGCGCTCGAGGTCCGACGGTTCGACCAGGCTGCACCGGCAGTCCGCGTACAGCGCGCAGCCCCTCCCGCGCGGGTCGCCGCCCGAGCCCTCATCCGGCTCGTGATGGCGCACCTCGACCCAAAGGCCCTCCGACACGTCATCGAACCCGAAATCGAGCTCCGCCTGGACGCTCTCGCCGAACGCATCGCCCAGGACGAGCTCCGGCACCTTCGTCATACGGCCGTCCAGCCACTCAATCTCTATCATCGTACGCATGGTGCAAGCCTCTTCCGGCACGGGATTGTCAGCTCAAACCGACCCTTACCCATACGGACGAACATAGCTCGCCAGGGGAAGCCCCTGAAGGCCGTGCGCCACAACATGAGGCCGAATCCGCCCCCGGCTGGACAGGCCAACAACGAAGGAGCACACGGAACCGGCGCGGCGTTACAACCGTCCCGGCAAGCGTGTCACTTGGTCAAGTCATGATGCCGACAAACCCGGAAATGCTCCAACGGAGCGCCGAACGAGCGTAACAATATAAAGCCGTGCAACACGCGTTGGACGACCAGAACATCCCAAACAAAGGCCTGTCGGTCCCACCTTCAAGCCCAATAGCAAAATGTGCATCAGCGGAATTGCAGCGATACAAGTCTCAACCATCACACCGCAGCGCGCCTAGTCCCACTCATCCTACTGCAAATGTCCCAGAACGAGAAAACGACCAGCTTAACATGCCAACCTTTATATCCGCACGCGCGTAATTCAACTCATAAGGACCGGTTATCCCTTACCTGTGACACAATCTCAAACGCACAGAACAGAATCATCAGTCCAATCATCGCATAAGAGGCAGCCGAACCTTCAAACACTATTCCACAAAGAACAATCTCCGCGCCGCCAATAAGAACTGTTATCAGGCGCTCTGCCTTTTTGCTCTCGCCGCTCGCATAAAAAGGCGGCAAAGCGCACAAGATCACATATAGCCCGGGAAGGGAATACAGGATCGATAGTCCAAGCCCCCCATCAACCGCAGTGTTTTGCGTAAGAATCAACTGAACCCAAACGGCAATTATCACTGAGCAGGTTGTCGATAAAAGAAGGCTAGAAATATAGCACGCAAGAAAGTCCCGTCGCATTCGAACAGAGAAATCCGCGAACTCTCTTCGCCGCGTGGAAACAATAAGGTACACAGAAATTGCAATAGAACCAATCAGAGAAAACAGCGGAACAACCAGCAATTCAAGCTTATTACCCCATCGATCAACCACACCCCCACTCCAATGAGCGGGAATTGTATCAGGGAGGGCTGACCAAGCCGCCCATAGAATCAGAAATGGAAGAATGGAGAGGATGAAAGATGATAACACTGCAGTAATTTTTTTCGAGGCTCTCATCGATTCCGCATCTCCTTGTGCGCTCACATTCCACTCCGTCTTAAATCAAGTAAAAATAATAGCTTGAATGCAAATTTGTTTTAATTATTGGTTGATCTCATTTCCATTCTTAATAATTGTTATCTTGATTTTATATCGATTATTCGATATATAGTAATATAAATTGTGTTCAAGGAGGGCACCATGATCCGTATTCGCTCCATAGAGCTCTCAAATGTGAAAAACGTTGCTAACGGCACGATCGGCTTCAAGGACAGCCCCTTCGGTTCCAGCGTGATGGGAATATACGGTCAGAACGGATCGGGCAAGACCGCCGTCGTCGAATCCCTCGCGCGAGTCCAGGATTTGATGTGCGGCTTTCCGCTCGACCGTGAAAGCGTCGATCTGATCGGCCCCTCTGCCGAGTGCGCCAAAATCAGCATCGAGGTCGAGGTGACGGAGGGTTCCCCTTCCTCGCTCGGCTTCGTAGGCGGGCTCGGCGGCACCGTAGCGGCCGGGAAGCCCTTCACAGTTTGCTACTCGTTCTCCTTCGACAGGCTCGACGACAGACCGCGCCTCCTCTCCGAGGACCTCTCCGTCCGCGCCGAGGGGCTCGTCAAGAGAAGGCTCGCCGCCTACGATGCGGCCGATACCGAGGACAGCCAGAACCTGAAGCCCGTCAACAGGTGGCGGGCACTCAGAAATCTCGCCGGAAGGGAGGCCGACCTCGACCTCACCGTCGCACGGCGCTCCCCCGACCTGCAGGGCTCCTCGAAGCTGTTCTCGAACGCCATGGTCGCCTTCGCGGTCGCCGCGAGAAAGTCCTATCTCGAGCGCCTCGGAAATAACTCCCTATCCGAGGCGGCGAGGACGGCGTACGAGAGCGTATTGGTTCCACTCATGGACTCCACGACGCTCCTGAACAGGTTCGCCGACGATAAGATGAGGGTCTGTGACACGCGCCGAAGCGCGGCGCTGGCGTTCAACATCTTCCTCCTCGCCTCCCCGGGCAGCAGCACAGGCGGATGGTCACCCGAGGAGGCCGGAAAGGCCCCTGTCATCCGCGACGTGTCACTCCCTATCGATCAGACAACGGTCCTCCCCTCAGAAGTCTGCGACTCGGTCCGCAAGACCGTCGAGACCATCAACTGCGCGCTTGGGGCAATCGTTCCGGGACTCAGCATCCAAGTGAACACCCTCCACGGCGAAACGATGGAAGACGGCACACCGGGCGAGCGCGTCGAGCTCCTATCATGCCGGCAGGGGGTACGCGTCCCCTTCAGAACAGAATCGGAAGGAATCAAGAAGATCGCATCGATGCTCGGCTGGCTGATAAACGTCTTCAATGACGACAGCGCCTGTCTCGTCGTTGACGAGATCGACTCCGGAGTGTTCGAGTTCCTGCTCGGCGAGCTCCTCGAAGTCGTGACCGAGCAGGGCAAGGGCCAGCTCATCTTCACCGCTCACAACCTGCGAGCGCTTGAATGTCTCCCGGTCGGATGCCTCGTCTTCTCGACCTCCAACCCCAACAACCGCTACATCGGGTTCCGGGGCATGGCACCCTCGAACAACCTCAGGAACCAATACCTGAGAGCCATCAACCTCGGGGGGCAGAAGGAACAGCTGTACGAGCCGACCAGAACCTCCGCGATAGGCTCCGCCCTCCTTGAGGCTGGAAGCCCCCAGGCCCTCGACTTCGACTCCCTTCTGTCCTCCATGGGAGGCGAGTGACCATGGCAAGGGAGAAGCGGGTCGTCCTGATTCTCGTGGAGGGGCCGAGCGATGAAAACGCGCTCCTCGAGCCCATGCAGGCCGCGCTCAACTTCGCCGCAAACGGTGCACCGCCCGAGGCGAGGGCGCTCGCCTTCCACTGCGACGTTACCACGGTGCGACCCTTCTCATGGGAGGCCTCCTTCGCCGTCAAGGACAGGGTGCGCGACACCGTGCGCCAGTTCGTCGTCGACCGCATCGCGTCGCGGCACGAGTACGAATGGACCGACCTCGACCGGATCATCCACATCGTCGACCTGGACGGCGCCTTCATACCGAACGAGTGCATCGTCGAGGGGGACTGCGATGGATTCGTCTATGGCCGCGACTCTATCACCGCCCGGGACACCGCTAGGGTGGTAGACAGAAACGAGAGAAAGTCTGCCGCGCTGCTTGAGCTCGCGGGCACGCGCGAGCTCAAGCACAGAAAACACGCAGTCCCCTACAGAGTCTACTTCATGTCCCGCAACCTCGAGCATGCGCTCTACGGCTCCGTACGCGAATTCAGCGATGACGAGAAGAGGCAGCTTTCCGCAGCCTTCGGCAAGAAATACCGGAACGACCCCGAGGGTTTCATCAATCTGCTCCGAAGCGGGGACGTAAAGGTTCCGGGCGATACCGTGGAGGAGACATGGCGCTACGCCCGGGAAGGCACTAATTCCCTCCACCGGGGCTCAAGCCTTCACCTCTTCTTCTCTGACTCTGAACCGGAATCTCCGCCCCGGCCATCCGCTCCCTAGGATCCGAAAGCCCGAATGTCGTGCTGGCGCTTGTGCGAGACGATCAACTTTCGGCAGTCGCTGCTCCCCGTTTTGATCGCATGGCTCTTCCCCGTCGCCCTCCAGCGCCGGGGGTTCCCCTCCATCGCGAAGAGGTAATCCCCGTCCGGCCTTGCCGTCTCTGTAACGCCGAGCCTCCCGACGCGCCTCAAGGAAGGCGGGGTCGTCCCGGGAGAGTGGACAAAACTATAGAGACACGTTCCAAATTGACTAAAGGGTGATATGGGTTAGACGCCAGGCAATTTCCCATTTCTTAAAAGAAGAGAGGGGGCACCTGTCGCAAAAGACCGGGTGTCCCCTCTCGTAATGTCATTTGCAATCCGCTAGCACGTGGCTCGGACCGCTGCCGGCGTGACCTTTACGCGGCAAGGCGCTTGAGGACGTCGATGAGCAGCTCGTAGAAGCGCTCGGCAGAAGCGAGCTCCATGCTCTCGTCCGGGGTGTGGACATCGGAGAGCGTCGGGCCCACGGCGATGGCGTCCAGACCGTGCAGGGCCTCGGCAAACAGGCCGCACTCAAGGCCGGCGTGAATGGACTCGATGCGCAGCTCGGAGCCAAAGAGCTCACGATAGCTCTCGACAAAGACGTCGCGGACCGGCGAATGCTCGGCATAGCTCCAGCCGGGATACTCGAACTCAAACTTGGCGTCGAAGCCCAGGACATCGGCCAGCGTCTGCAGGCGGTCCTTGAACTCGTCCTGCAGCGAGGTGATCGAGGAGCGCGGGGACAGCATGATCTTGACCTCGTCGTCAGAAGTGGCAACCACACCGATGTTGGAGGAAACCTCGACGGAGCCGTCGGTGGCGACGTTGCGGCGAATCACGCCGTTAGGGGCAAGACGCAGGGCGCGGATGAGGGCAAGCGCGGACTTCTGGTCCATGGCCTCGACCTCAGCGTTATCGGCAATCTCGACGGTGCAGGTAAAGCCGGGGTCGAAGACCTCGAGCTCGGCAGTGACGTCGGCGATGATGCCCTTTGCGATCTGGGCCGCGGCCTCGGCGGCAGCGTGGTCGGCGTAGACCAGAACAGCCTTGCACTCACGGTTGATGGCGTTGTCCTTGGTGCCGCCGTTAAAGCTAACGATGGCGGGCTCGCCGGCAACCATCAGGCGGTCGATGATGCGGGCCATGATGAGGTTGCCGTTGCCGCGCTCTAGGTTGATATCGTTGCCGGAATGACCACCCAGTAGGCCGGAGATGTCGAGCGTGAGGGTGCTGCCGGTCTTGTGCTCGCGCACGATGGGGCAGGCGTAGGTAACAACGACGCCGCCGGCGCAGCTGACGGTGGCAACGCCCTCTTCCTCGGAGTCAAGGTTAATCATGGTGCGGGCGCTAATCTGGGACTTGTCGAGCGTCTCGGCACCGACCAGGCCAGTCTCCTCGTCGGTGGTGAATACGCACTCGAGGGCGGGGTGAACGATCGAATCGTCATCGAGAACAGTGAGCATCAGAGCGACAGCAATGCCGTTGTCGGCACCCAGGGTGGTGCCGTTAGCGGTGAGGACGCCGTCCTTGACGACCAGGTCGATACCGTCGGTCGTAAAGTCGTGCTCAACGGAGCCCAACTTGTCGCACACCATATCGATGTGGCCCTGCAGCATCACGGCCGGAGCATTCTCGGCGCCGGCAGAAGCGGGCTTGCGAATGATGACGTTGTAGACCTCGTCCTGGTACACATCGAGGCCGCGCTCCTTGGCAAACGCAACCAGGAAATCGCTGATGCCCTTCTCGTTGCCAGACCCACGGGGGATCGCGCTGACCTCCTCAAAGAAATGGAACAGCTGGGCGGGCTCGTAGCCGGTAATCTTGTAATCCATGGTGCCTCCTTGGCGCAACTGGTTAGACAGTAAGACATGCGCCTTGTATATTCCCAGACTTTGCGTGCATAAACCAGTCGAAAACGCCGAGCGCCCTCGCATCATCGGCTAACGGCGGGGAAACGCTACTTTATTAAGATAAAGCAGGTTAGACGGGCCGCACCGAAGGGGCGTTGGACCCTTCAACCAACCTCAAAGCTTGATCAACGTTTATGCATACGCCATTGGTATGTTTAATGAGGTTTTTGTCCTCCGTCACGACGTAATCGGCATCAATGCGATTAGCGACGCCCAGTATCAGGTCGTCCTCAAAGTCGTTGTGATGATACTTGAACACAAAGGAGTCGAAGACCTCATCTGCACCGACCGGGGCGATGAGGGCTAGCTCGCGCATCTGTCGAACGCATGCCCAGGCCGTTTCGTCTGCCGCCGCAATGGCGTTATCGCTCAGTGAGCCAGTCTTTCTTCGGCACTCCTGCTTGATTGCCGCCGAGACAAGATATGAAACGTCTTTGACCGAAAGCGACGAGGCAAACAGGGCAATCCGCTCCGAGGCGTCGGCAATCTCGATCAGATGGGCGACATTTGCCGTACGGTCGGACCTGCCAGAAAAATAATCCATCCATACGTTGGTATCGATTAACAGCTTGAGGACGCCTTCTGTGCTCATAGTTCCACCCACTCGGGATAGCGCTCCGCCATGGCCTCCTCATAGAGGTCGTCATAGTCTCCCGAGAACTCAGGGATGGGGATGCCGTATTTGAGGCACGAATCGCGAACGATATGGCTGCCTTGCGCGGCCCTTGACTCCATGCGCCGGGGCTCCACTCCGTCAGAAACTGGAGCCGCCGCGTCTCCCTTCGAGGGCATATGTCCGTTAACGACCAGATACTCCCAAAGTGTCCGAACGGCTTGCGACGGCGTCATGCCAATCTGTGCCAAAACGGCGTCCCCGGCATCCTTGAGTTGGCGATCCATGCGCACGTTCATCTGAACCGGCCGTGAGTCTAGTATCGACATAGACATGTTGGCTCCTTTTGCTATACGCTTTCCTTTACTTAGTATAGCATTTAGGATGAATGCCGCCTTTACCAGAAAGGGGACGTCCCAGCTGGAACATCCCCTTCATTCAGACTATTTCACACTTTACAGCGCGCCAGAGCCGGCTTGCATCATGCCGCCGGGGCCCGAGGTCACGCCGCCGCTTACGGGCGTGGCGTTGCCGGTGTGCGGCGCCGCCGGAGCGGTATCGCCGCCGAGCGCGCCGACCGGACGCGGTGCCGGAATCTCGCCCGTGCCGTGGCTAAAGACAAACTTGCCGTCGGCCACATCGCACAGGACGGTATCGCCCTCGCCCCACTCGCCGGCCAGCAGCTCCTCGGACAGCGGGTCCTCAATGAGCTTTTGGATGGCGCGGCGCAGCGGACGCGCGCCATTGGTGAGGTCGGTGCCCTCGGCCACAATCTTGTCGTAGGCCGCATCGGTGAGCTTGATGTTCATGCCGTTGGCAATCAGGCGTTGACGCAAGTCGTCCACCAGCAGGTGCGCGATCTTGGTCAGATTCTCGCCCGAAAGCTTCTGGAACACCACGATGTCGTCGATACGGTTGAGCAGCTCGGGGCGGAACAGGCGCTTGAGTTCGCCCATCGCACGGCCCTTAATCTCGCTCGAGGTAAGGCCGTGCTCGCCGGTGGTGCCAAAGCCAACGCTCGCATCCTGCGCAATCTCGCGGGCGCCCACGTTGGACGTCATGATGATCACGGTATTGCGGAAGTCGACCGTCTTGCCTTGGCTATCGGTCAGGCGGCCCTCCTCCAGCACCTGCAGCAGAATGTTGAAGATATCGGGGTGCGCCTTCTCGATCTCGTCAAACAGCACAACCGAGTACGGATGACGGCGCACGGCCTTGGTGAGCTGACCGCCCTCGTCATGGCCAACGTAGCCCGGGGGGCTACCGATAAGCTTGGAGACCTCGAACTCGCTGCCAAACTCCGACATGTCGAAGCTGATGAGCGCGTCCTTGCTGCCAAAGAGATACTCGGCAAGCGTCTTGGCGAGCTCGGTCTTGCCCGTGCCGGTGGGACCCAGGAAGATAAAGCTGCCGCCGGGGCGACGCGGGTCCTTGAGCGGCGAGCGACTGCGGCGCACGGCCTTGGCAACGGCCTCGACTGCCTCGTCCTGGCCGATAATGCGGGTCTTGAGCACGCTTTCGGTCTGCAGCAGGCGACGGCTCTCGCTCTCGGTGAGCGAAGACACCGGCACACCCGAGGTCACGGAGACGATGTCGGCGATCTGGGCGACGTCGATGGTGAGCGGGCTCGCGTCGAGCTCGGCCGTCCAGGCAGCCTTGGCCTCGGCAACCTCAATCTCGGCAGCCTTTTGCTGCTCAGTGATCTCGGCAGCCTTGTTCATGTCGTCGCTCTCGGTGGCCTCCTGTGCGGCAGCCTTGAGCTCTTCGACGCGATGCTCGGCCTCGCGCACCGGCTCGGGCGCGCGGTTAGCGGCGATGCGGGCGCGGGCACCGGCCTCGTCGATAAGGTCGATGGCCTTATCGGGCAGGAAGCGGTCCTGAATGTAGCGGTTGGAGAGGTTCGCGGCGGCCTCGATAGCACCCTGTGTGTAACGCACATGGTGGTGCTCCTCGTAGCGCGGCTTGAGCGCGGTCAGGATCTTGACCGTGTCCTCGACGCTCGGCTCCTCGACATCGATTGTCTGGAAGCGACGCTCAAAGGCCGGATCCTTGGTGAGGTACTTGCGGAACTCCTCGGCCGTGGTGGCGCCGATGATCTGGAAGGCACCGCGTGCGAGAACGGGCTTGAGCATGGAGCTCGCATCGATAGAACCCTCAGCAGAGCCGGCACCGATGATGGTGTGCATCTCGTCGATAAACAAGATAACGTCGTCGGCTTCGGTCGCCTCCTGGATCACGTTCTTGAGACGCTCCTCGAACTCGCCGCGATACTTGGCGCCCGCAACAAGACCCGGCAGGTCGAGTGTCCAGATATTCTGGTTCATGAGGTTCTCGGGCACGTTGCCGGCGGCAATCTGCTGAGCCAGGCCCTCGACGATGGCTGTCTTGCCCACGCCGGGATCACCCAAGATAAGCGGGTTGTTCTTGGTGCGGCGCGAAAGGATCTCCATCATGCGCTGGACTTCCTTTTCGCGACCGATCACGGGATCGAGCTTGCCGTCGCGCGCCTTCTGTGTGAGGTTGGTGGCGAACTGCTTGAGCGTGTCGGTGCCGTCCCCCTTTTGCTGTGAGGCGTCCGAGCCGCTAAAGAACGGCAGGCCCGCACCGGGGCGGCCGGCGCCAGCTCCGGCGAGCGGACGCTTCTTGTCCTGGTCCTTGGCGGTGAGCTTTTCGATGGCCTTTTTGATAGAAGCGGACGAAACACCCAGGCGCATGAGGATGTCCATGGCCATTCCGTTGCCCTCTTCGACGATACCGATGAGCAGGTGCTCGGTCGACACATAGGTCTGGTTGTTCTCGCGCGCCACACGGAAGGAACGCTCCATCACGCTAATGACGAGCGGCGTAAAGGCGAGCTTGGCGGCCTCGGTCTCCTCGCTGGGCTCGGGAACGGTGGTCTGGACCTCCTTGAGGGTGTCCATGATGTCGTCGTAGGAGATATCGAGCGAGCGCAGTGCCTCGGCGGCAATGCCCTCGTCCTCCTTAGCGAGCGCGAGCAGCAGATGCTCGGTACCCACTTTATTTGAGTGTAGATCGAGCGCCTCTTGCTTGGCCATGGACATGACCTTGCGCGCGCGATCGGTAAAACGGTCTAACATGCTAGTTCCTCTTAGACGAGCTAGTTTTTTCAAACGCAAAGCGCCGCCCCGCGGCAGCGCTTTGGTCTCTTTACCCATATGGAGTATATGTTAACCGTTGGGACCTTTTCCGCACGGAGCCATACGACAACGTCTACAAAAAAGGAATCGCTCCGGTCTGTTTGGGGGTCTGGTTCTGAGCGTTGCCTAGCAGGCAGGCTCGACGTCCATGCCCTCGGAAATGTTGGCAACCTCCTCGGCAGCGGGAGCACCCGGCATGTGCACGAGCTCCATGTGCGGCTCGGCAAAGACCGTGCCCATGGGGAAGGCGCGACGGAAGACAAACCGGGCAACCGGACCGGCCACCAGCAGGTTCCAGGGCAGGGCCATGATAAAGTTGCGCGGAATGTTGACGAGCCACATCATCGGCAGCGCCTGCAAATTGGCAAGCGGGCCGCCGGGCATATGGAACAGGCCCTCGCAGGCGCCGTAGAGCGACATGATGATGACCATGGGGACGACCATGCAGGAGCTGACGGCGAGCGTCATAGCGAGCGGCGAGCTCTTGCCCGGAGTAACCAGGAACTTGAAGGCGAAGCCTTTGGCTGGCGGGCTGGCGATAAACCAGTCGCAGCACATGGCAAAGACGTAGGCAACGGGGAAGCCAAGCCATGCAGCGGCAACAACCTCGCCGTTGATGGCCCCATGCTGCAGGGCAACGTTGTAGATGCTCATCCAGAGCACCATACAAAAACACATGATAAAGGTGAACAGCAGGCTCTCTCGTTTGTTGATAGGCATAAAGGGCGAAATCCTTTCTGTGTTACGCCGCGGCGCGTGCAAAAAAACGGGCAGGCGAGATGGAGTTACTGGGACTTCATCTCGCCCGCCCGCGGTACGTGCGTCTGCGACTACTTATGTGGTGGAACTACCCTAACACGAACAACACGCGCTTCGTAAGCGTTGAGTTTGTGGAGATGCTCGGCGTATTGGTGCAAAGTAACCTGTCCCCCTTGCACCAATTAGCTGGTGTGGCGCCAGCGGGGATCGGTGAGAGTTCTCGCTACGCTCAGGCCGACGGGAAGGAACGCCACGATGAGCACCGCACGCACAAACCAGCCAAGCATATTAACCGTGTCAAACGTGCACATGTAGTACATCGAGCGATACAGATACAGTCCCGGCACCATGATGACAATCGATGGCACCGTGAGGGCGATGCGCGGGTACGTGAGCTTGATTTCGGCCAGGCTCGCAAGCAGTCCCGACACCAGCGCGCCGATAAACGCCGCCGCCTCGGGAGGCATGCCTGCACTCAGGCCCAGAAAGGGAAACAGCGTCGGCGCATCGACGAGCGTAAGGCGCAAGGTATTAGACACGGCACCGATGAGCCCAGCCGCCGCGGCCATCTTTATCGGACTGTTGAACATAACCGAGAAGCCAAATACACCGATAAAGCTCATCAGTATGCGCAAGAGCGTAAGAGCCAACGGTGAGAGGCCGAGCGGGGCGAAGTCATCCGGCGCCAGTCCCACACACTCGGCAACCATCCAGCCTACGAGGGTCGCCATCACAATAATTGACACAGCATACGAAAGACGCTCGATGCCGCTTCGCATATCGAGCTTTGCGATGTCGAGGCCTGCCGTAATGAGGGGAAAGCCGGGGATGACAAAGAGCATGGCGCCGATATAGCCTTCTTGGTGCGACATTGCCCCCGGAATGACCTGGCCAAGGCCGAGCAACGCCAGTAAATACGAGATACAGGCCAGCGCGACGCCAATCGTCAACGCGCTAAACTGGCCGAGGCCCTGCTTGAGGATATGAGAACGGGCAAAGTTGCCGACGCCCGCGCCCACGAACGCACATGCCATCTCAATGGGACCGCCACCAAGTAAAAAGACAAAGGCGCCACAGGCGCAGGCCGCCGCAAGGCCCTGTTGCCAAGGCGCGTAATCAGGTTTTGAACTCTCAACGGTCTTGAGCATCTCGTGATACTCATGCACGGTAAACCGGCGCCCATAAGTCTCGATTTCCTTTAGGAAGCTCTCCATCATCCAAATGCGATGAGTGTTGACGCCCGTTGTTGGCAGGCTGACGACCTCGTTAAAGCAGTGGCCGCCTTCGATGCAGGTGCACTCAAACGACAGGAGACTTAAGTCAACGTGGATGGTGACACCGAGTACGGCGGCGACGCGGTTCATGGTATCGCGTACACGCCAGGCACCCGTTCCGCTCGCGAGCATAAGCATACCGGTGCGGCAGATGATGGATGATTTGTCGGTAAGTGGCGCATCGACGGCAAGCTCATCGCCCGCGGTCACGATCTGGCGCCAGTCAGTTTTCATATGGAGCGCGCCGGCACGGACACCGTGGTGCATGGGGGCTCTCGAAGGCAGTGAGTCAAGGCGCGAAGGCTGTGGGGGTTCCGTCGATTCATCCTCAACCTCATCAGCCTCTTCATCGACCAGATCAAAGGAATCAAGCGGCGCTGGCTCGCGACGGTCGATCAGCTCCTCGTCCTCATCATCAAAGTAATTGAACTGATCGAGCATGTCCTCTTCGATCGCGCGCTCGCTCGCATCGTCCATACAGACGCTCCCTTCCTGCCGACTAACTCCCATCCTAGGCAGCGACGGCTAAAGGAAACATAAAAGAGACAACTGTCATGTGAGTCATGTACGCAATAGCCGTTAGGTAGTCGTTGGGGACGTTCTTGAATGGCTAGTCGTTTAAGAACGTCCCTAAGTGCCAACCAAGGCAACGCCGCAGGTAGAGGACGGACAGCGAGCGACGTCCAGGGCGAACAAGTTGGCATGAAAAAGGCAAGACATAGACCTTCTGGTCATGCCTTACCTTTTGAATGACAAATTGTCGCCCTGGGCGGCGCGCAGCGTCGAGCCGTTACGCGGTTCGTAGAACCGCGTAACTAGTTAGCACATCTTTGCGCCGGCGGGGATGGAAGCGTCGAGCTGAATCAGATTGAGGCGCTCCTCGCCCTCCTCCTCGTGAATAGCGCTGATCAGCATGCCGCAGCTGGGAATGCCCATCATCTTGCGCGGAGGAAGGTTGGTGATGGCGAGCAGGGTCTTGCCGACCAAGTCCTCGGGCTCATAGTATTCATGGATGCCGGAAAGGATGGTGCGGTCGGTACCGGTACCGTCGTCGAGCGTAAAGTTCAGCAGCTTCTTGGACTTCTTGACGGCTTCGCACGCCTTGACCTTCACGGCGCGGAAATCGCTCTTGGAGAAGGTATCAAAGTCGACAAACTCCTCGAACAGCGGCTCGACGGCGATCTTAGAGTAATCGAGCGTAGGCTTGAGCGATTTGACGAACGGGCTCGAGGCGTTGCCGGCCTCGGCGGCCTTGGCGGCAGCAGCACCGGACTGGAAACCCTTCTCGGGCTTCATGTGCGGGAACAGCAGGACGTCGCGGATGGAGGCCTGGTTGGTGAGCAGCATGACCACGCGGTCGATACCGATGCCGATGCCGCCCGCGGGAGGCATGCCGTACTCGAGGGCGCGCACGTAGTCCTCGTCGTACTCCATGGCCTCGTCGTCACCGCCAGCCTTCTCGGCCATCTGAGCGGCAAAGCGCTCGGCCTGGTCGACCGGGTCGTTGAGCTCGGAGAACGCGTTAGCGTACTCGTGACCGGCGATAACCAGCTCAAAGCGGTGCGTCAGACGCGGGTCGTCCTCAAAACGCTTGGCAAGCGGGCTGACCTCGATGGGGTAATCGCACACGAAGGTCGGGTTGACGATGGTGTCCTCGCCCAGCTCATCGTAAATCTCGGCGATGATCTTGCCAGCAGTCCACTCGGGCTTGATCTCCAGGCCCTTCTCGCGCGCGGCGGCAGCAAGCTCCTCGACCGGCGTGTCGATGGTGACTTTCTTGCCGAGCACGTCAGAGACAATATCAGTCATGGGGCGGCTTGCCCACTCACCGGAAAGATCGATGGTCTGGCCCTGGTACTCGATGACCTCGGGGTTGCCGATGGCCTTGTTGGCAGCCTTGATGACGCCCTGGGCAAGCGCCTTCATGCCCTCGAGATCGGAGAAGGCACGGTAGGCCTCCATCGTGGTGAACTCGGGGTTGTGGGTGAGGTCCATGCCCTCGTTGCGGAAGATGCGGCCAATCTCGAACACGCGCTCAAAGCCGCCGACGATGCAGCGCTTGAGATGCAGCTCGGTAGCAATGCGCAGATAGCACTCCTGGTCGAGCGCGTTGAAGTGCGTGATGAACGGCTTAGCCGTGGCGCCGCCCTGGATAGTCTGCAGGATGGGGGTCTCGACTTCCATGTAGCCGTCGGACTCCATGAAGCGGCGGAAGGTGGAGAGAATCTGCGAACGCTTGCGGAAGGTCTCGCGGACATCGTCGTTGGCGATCAGGTCGACGTAGCGCTGACGATAACGGGTCTCCTTGTCGGAAAGACCGTGGAACTTCTCGGGCAGCGGACGAACGGCCTTGGCAAGCAGGGTCGCGCTCTTAGGGGCAACGGAGAGCTGGCCGCGCTGGGTGCGCACAACCACGCCGGTCACGCCCAGGATGTCGCCCAGGTCGAGGGACTTGAGCGTATTCCATGCAGCCTCGTCCATGTCGTTGATGCGGCAGAACAGCTGAATCTCGGCAGTCGCATCGCGCACGACGATGAACATGATCTTGCCCTGACCGCGCTTGGCGACCACGCGGCCGGCGATCTTCACGACGTCCTCGGTGTCCTCGCCATCGGCAAGCTCGGCGTACTTAGCCTCGATATCGGCAACGTAGTCCTCAAGCTCAGAGTGCTCGGGATAGGGGTTCTGGCCCGCCTCGAACAGGGCGGCGCGCTTGGCCAGGCGGGTGGCGCGCTCGTCGTTGAGCGTCGATGCCTGATCTGCGGCGTTCTGGTTCTCTGCCATAAGTTAGCTCCTCAAACTAAAACGCTCCCCAGGATTCGGTCCCAGGGAGCGAAAACATACCTTTACGCGGGACCGTGGTCTAGCGTGCAATCTTGGCGATGGTGTAGACGCGAGTCTTGCCGGAAGGCGTAACGACCTCGACGGAGTCGCCCTCGCCGTGACCGATGATGGCGTGGCCGACCGGAGACTCGTTGGAAATCTTGTGCTCGAGCGAGTTGGTCTCGGTGGTACCGACGAGCGTGACTTCCATGACCTCACCGTTGGGATCAATCAGAGAAACGGTGGAACCGATGGAGACGGTCAGATCACCTGTGGTGGCAGCAACCTGAGCGTTGGCAAGGATGGCCTGGATCTCGGCAATACGAGCGGCGTTCTGGGCCTGCTTGTCCTTGGCGGCATCGTACTCGGAGTTCTCCGAAAGGTCGCCGAACGCGCGGGCTTCCTTGATGTCCTCGACGATCTCCTTGGCGTAATCGCCCTCACGCCAAGCGAGCTCCTCGACGAGCTTCTGGCGGCCCTCAGCGGTCAGTACGATCTGGCTTGCGTCCATACGGATATCTCCCCAACTCTGATCAAACAATCAACTGTCAACAAAACGAAAAAGACCGGCTAGCCTGCGGGCAAGCCGGTCAGGTGCTCACCCCAAAGGGATGGGACTACTCTGCGTCCGCGTCGCTGTCCTCTGCCTGCTTCTTCTTGGCAGCAGCGAGCTTGGCCTCGAGCTCAGCGATCTCCTTGTCCTCCTCGGACTGCTCGACCACGACCTCCTCGGCCTGCTTGGTCTCGGCCTTATCGTCGCCCTCCATACCCTCGCGGATATTCTTGACGGTAGAGCCGAGGGACTTGCCGAGCTTCGGCAGGTTCTTGGGCCCGAAGATAATCAGGACAACGACGAGAATAATGATGAGCTCAGGAGCCCTCAGTCCAAACATGTAGACCTCCACAATACAGCGAGACAAGCTCGAATGAGTATACCGCGGGTATCGCGGTATCACAACAATAGCTAAAAAAAGGGACCGCAAGAAGCGGTCCCTCCTCATGCTCTGGTCGGGTTGACTGGATTTGAACCAGCGACCCCTGCGTCCCGAACGCAGTGCTCTACCAAACTGAGCCACAACCCGTTAGCTCGACTATAGTAACAAAGATTTCCGTCGTGTGCTAGAGAAATTTTTACTTCTTTGGCACTTCGATGCGAACCGTGTTGGGAATGAGCTCCGTCGCGCAGGACCACCAGCCGTTTTGCAGGGCAGCGTCGGCAAGCCTTTCGGCCGTGGCGGCGGTGTCGCAAATGGCAAATGAGCAGGCACCCGATCCGCACACATCTACAGCAACGGTGCCGTCCTGTTTACGCAGCCAATCGAGAACCGTTTGAATCTGCGGCTCCATCTGTGCGGAAATGACACCTAGGTTGTTATGGATGAGCGCATATGCCGTCTCGGCATCACCAGCATGCAAGGCAGAAGCTATCGCGCCGGGCTTGTCTGCAGGCACCGGAGCCTCGTCAAAACGTCGATAGGCTTCAATTGTTGAAACGCTTGCCTCGCGCGGCTTGACCAACACGACGGGCGTTGCGGGCAGCGCGGGATACTCAGTTGCCAGCACGTCTCCCCCACCTACGTAGAACGCAAGGCTCGCGTGCAAAAAGAACGGGACGTCAGCACCAATACCCCGCGCAATGTCGTCGAGCGCGGGGTCGGTGCGATCAATTCCCCAGAGCTCCGCCAAGGCGACAATGACCGCGGCCGCGTCCGTCGAGGGGCCGCCCAAGCCGGCGCACAATGGAATGCGCTTCTCAATCGTCACGCAGATGTTTGCCTCGCAACCATAATGCTCGGCCATAGCAACCGCAGCCCGATACGCCGTATTCTTTTGCATGGGAAAATCTGATGCCGGAACCGTCTGGACGGTCAGCGCCTGCGCCGGCGCGACCGTCACGGAATCGGAAAGACCGACGGCTGCCATCAGGGAATCGACCCTGTGGTAGCCGCGGTCATCGCGCTCGGTATGAACCCCCAGGTAGAGGTTAATCTTTGCCGGCGCGGAAAGAGTCAGGGACCGATCGGTCACCGTTAGTGCTCCTCGAGCTGATTGCCGAGCGGGGTAAAAATGTGCTCACCGCTCTCGGGGTCGAACAGCTCGACCTGCCCGGTGAGGACATCGATATACTGGTAGGACTGACGCGACTTGCGGCCGCGACGTTCGTCAACCTCGACGATAAAGACGGCGGGGTGGACGCTCTTGATGGTGCCCATGCGCTCGACGACGCGGGTGCGGCCCATGTTGGCCTTCACCTTGACGCGATCGCCCACCATATCGGTCAGCTTCTCGTGGATGTCGTCGACGTGATTGACTTCCATCTCTTCCATGAACAGGGCCTCCAGAAGGTGCAATTCAAAAAGGGGATAATACCCCTAAGATAGACAAAACTCTAATACTATAGCACCCTGTTGCGACCACGCGCAAGTAGCTAATTTGGCTACCTTGATTCTCATGTTCACTGCAACAGCCTCAGGACTCAGCGCAACGCGTTGCGCTGAGTCCTGAGGCGCGAATCCGGGTAGGCAACCCCAGAGGGGCCGGAATCCCCCGGCCCGCGATGGAGGGAG